>CALDJN010000172.1 GCA_937901695.1 uncultured Anaerocolumna sp. | reverse complement strand
AGGTAATATAACTTCAGTAGCGAAAGATGAGAATCAGGAAAGTGTCTATGACCTGCCAGTTTTGTTAACTTTTCTTCAAAGTTATAATACATTTCATAGACACTTTCCTGATTCTCATCTTTCGCTACTGAAGTTATATTACCTTCTTCAAATGTAACCTTTCTGATATAAATACGGTAATCTGCTTCATCTGAAATATTTTCCGCAATAATATCCAAAGCCCCAGCAATCGCCTCTTCTGTCGTATGAACTTCCTTTTCTTCTGAAATAAAGTTCTTCGCATCTTCTTCAATTGGCTGGTTTGTCATCTGTAACAAAATAATATTGGCTAAAGGTTCTAAGCCTTTTTCCTTTGCAATGGTGGCTCTTGTTCTTCTCTTCGGGCGATATGGACGGTATAAGTCCTCCACCACAACTAAAGTAGTTGCTTCCAGAATCTGAGTTTTTAACTCTTCTGTCAGTTTTCCTTGTTCCTCAATACTTGCTAAAACACTTGCTTTCTTCTCCTCCAAATTACGCAGATATAATAATCTTTCATGCAAGTTTCTTAAAACCTCGTCATTCAAAGATCCGGTTACTTCTTTACGATACCTGGCGATAAAAGGAATTGTGTTACCTTCATCAATTAAATTTACGGTAGCTTCCACTTGTCCTAATTTAATATTAAGTTCTTCACTTAGTTGTTTTAAAATATCCATTCATACGCTCCTTTAGATTACAACTTTCTATTGCTTGTAAAACTTTACCTATCCATAGTACCACTAAACTGGGGAAAATTCAAGAATCTTCTTTACAGCTTTGCCCTCACAAACATAAATTGACCTTCGGGAGTATGGGAGATATGTTTCTTGTGACTTTGGAAGAATTCGCAATGGTTCTTATACGATAGGAATCGTGCCAATCAGTGAAAATGGAGCTGTCTGAGGTGGAGGCGCCACCGAGTTCTCCATTTTCACTGATGCTTTAAGCGATTACTATCGTATTAGAACCATCGAATTCTCCAAGTGGAACAAGAAACATATCTCCCATACTCTCGAAGGTCTCTATACTCTAAATAGGGCAAAGCGTCCTGATGCAGTCCTAATACAGTCCTAATGCGTCCTAATGCAATGTTAAGCCAGACTAAATTTATCATGAACGGCCTTCATAGCCTTTTCAACGTAAATATCATCAATTAAAACAGTAACTCTAATTTCAGAAGTAGAAATCATCTTAATATTAACCCCTACATCATAAAGAGCTTCAAACATTTTAGCAGCTACGCCAGCGTTGGACATCATGCCGGCACCAACGATGGATACTTTGGCAACAGATTTTTCAACGTCAATTTTCTGGCACTTTAAGCTGCCTGATCTGTGACGTTCCAGAATCTCTACAGCTTCTTCTACGCAGTCTTCTGCAACTGTAAAGCTAATATCTTTTGTACCATCACGCCCTACGGATTGTAATATGATATCTACATTAATATTATGTCTTGCCAAGTGATTAAATAATTTAAACGCTACACCCGGTTGATCCTCTAAACCTATAACTGCAATACGAGCTGTATTCTTATCAGCTGCCACACCACTTACTAGCATCTTCTCCATTTTTACTTCCTCCTTCACAACGGTTCCTTCAGAATTATTTAAACTTGAACGTACAACTAATTGTACTCCATATTTCTTTGCCATTTCTACTGATCTATTGTGCAAAACACCTGCTCCTAATGAGGATAATTCCAGCATTTCATCGTAGGTAATTTCATTTAATTTTTTAGCTGTTGGAACAATTCTTGGATCCGCTGTAAATACACCATCTACATCAGTATAGATTTCGCAAGCATCTGCATTAAGAGCTGCTGCAATAGCAACTGCCGTAGTATCAGACCCCCCACGCCCTAAGGTAGTGTAATCACCATAACTATTTATACCTTGGAAGCC
>CALDJN010000171.1 GCA_937901695.1 uncultured Anaerocolumna sp. | reverse complement strand
GGTGTTGGTGTCGGCGTCGGTGTTGGTGTTTCACCACCCTCACATATAATATCCCCACGATCCCTAATACGAATACGTGCTGCAAGACCATCAAAAGTATTATCATAAGAGGACAGACCAACAGCGGTAATCAAACTTCCAACCGCTAAATCCTTAATTTCCTTGTCAGCTGTAATATAACCGTCAATAAAGATACGAGCAATGTTCCCAGCGTCATCTTGAACAAGAATCGTTTGTACCGCTTCGTTTGCAAGTTCAATCTTTATTACTTTTCCGGAAACCTTTACAAGGCTGCCAAGGTATGTTCTGTCGTTAATTTCTTTTGCAGTTACTTCTTTAGGTTCTACTTTTGTAATTCTACTATCTACCAGAGATATACTGCTAACCTTTAATTGTCTTTCGCCCTGATAAGAAGACGTTGTTCCCGTAATACGAACCTTCTGGCCAACCTTAAATTCTCCGGCAACTGGGAATGCATTAATACCGGCCGTTTCGTCCTGTAGATAGATACAGTCGAAAAATGCAGTATCCTTATCATATCCGGTAGCATTAGAGGTTACGATACCTTCTACCGTAAATAAAATTCCTTCTTCTGCTTCTTTTTGTACATCTTCAATCTTATCAATCTGTTTCGGATTTGCATACCGGATTATGTTCTGTAAAATAGTATAGTTTGAGTAATTTAATTCTGCATTGGTATCTGAAATTGTAGCCTGAATCTCAAAGTTACTTAAAAATGCTGCTCCGGCTACAATTACCATTGACTGGTTTCCATTTGCATGGTTAATCGTCTCGCTGGCAAGTACCATTAGACGGTCATCACCTTTTGCATCTTTATATTTTGGTATAGCACTTCCACCAAGACCGTCATTATCACAATCCTTTGAATAAGTAGATATATGTCCGTACACAATAGGAGAAACGTTGTCTTGTAATGTAGACGTAACATTTCCATCCTTATCTACTGCATAGATTGTGCTGCCGCCATACTGGCTATAAAGTTGCGTGTATATGTTATTATTGGGATTTTTCGCATCGTATATAATACCATTTGTAAATGGATTATCCCAATTGTAAGTACTAAAGTAAAGTCTTGCTTTATTTTTTTCATCTCCACCTGCATTTAATACATCATCATAAGTCCCATCATCACTGATACGTAAAGATGCTCCCACTGCTTTTAGCAGCTTATTCTGTTGTGCTGCCATGTGGTCTTGGTCTGGGAACTCCTTGTAATTCTCGTATAAATCCGACCATCCGCAAATCACTAAACTTCCGCCTGCTTCTGAAAAGCCTTTAATAGCAGCAATTTCTTCATCCGAATATGTAGCATATGGTTCTCTTAATACCTCATCATTACGACGGCTTGGTACTGTTAATATAAGCATCTTATACTTACCATTTTCATTTTTAGCTGCAGCTATTAATTCAGCACGGGTATTCAGGATAACGCATCTTACATCACTTTCTGCTGCAAGTTTGCTAAAGTTGCCCACATAATCTTTATAATATCCAGTCACATATTCATTATAATGGCTTCCGTCAATTCCTATGTATACCAGCTTATTGGCATCTCTCACATCTAAACTAAGTTCCTTTACAAAGTCATAGTCCAGACCACCTAGTGTCAAAACAGCCTCAACGGTTATTGTTTGCACCTTGGCTACTGTAGGTGTAAAGTCAAAATTAACTGCAACCGTTGTTTCTTTTGCAAGTTTTCCTCCATCCGTTTTCTCTCCAATAACAGTTCCATCCAACTTATAAGTCAAAGATTTAATGGTGGCATCTGTAGATTCATTGTTAAATAAGGTTGTTTTAACTGTCATTTTTTCTCCGGTAACCGGTGTATTTGTGCTGCTTTCTACATTAGAAATTCCAAGGAGTTTTGTACTGCCAACCCATACTGGTGCCGTTACTGCAATATCTCCATCCTTTTCTCTTACTCTGATATAATAGTAACTGTAGTCTGGTTTCAGAGTTACGCTAAGTTCCTTACTTTGAGCATTTACATCCCAAGTATGAACAACACGTCCGCTGTTTGCAATAACCTCAGCTTTTTGAATTTCATCATCTGTATCATTCAATATTACCTTTAAATCGAGATTTTTAGGCGCTTCACTTATGATGCTTCCCATTAATTCACCATTTAGAGTATAAATAATCTCTAAATTCTTATCTTCTGTTGCGTATACTTTGCGTTCCTTTAATGCATCATAAATACCCTGTTCCGTAAAGTTGCCGGTTAGGATAACATCACGAGCATCATTTGCATTTCCCCATTTACCCTTATGATTATCCTGATTATTGGTCGGAGCCACATGCCATCCTTTATCCAATGCCATGGTATAAGAATTATAGGATGGATAATATCCACCGGCGCGAATTGCACCTTCCCCATTACCAACTTCAAGTAAAGTAATGCGGGAATCAATAACAGGATCCCAGTAATCAAAGTCACTAAAGGTACCAAAGGTTGTACCCGGGTGATTAAACTGGCTAACGCTGCCAGCACCTTCTGGCTTGCTTAATAAAGCGTAATAAGCTTTCATTCCGGCATCATTAGTTTTGCTATTCAAAGTTGTGTTATTACGGCTAACAAGACCTTCTGTGTTCCAGGTGTTCATGTGTCCAGGTCCATTAGACCAAGTCATTTCATAACCACCAAGGGCAATCACTCCTCTGTTTGTTGGAGAAGCATTAAAATTAGCAATTTTACTCTTATATTCATTCCAGGTTTTTAGACTTTCTGACGTCATCAAGCTCTTATTATAAAGAGCTGCTTCTGGGTTAGCCGCACTTGATTTATCAAAACTGTTGGAGTGA
>CALDJN010000170.1 GCA_937901695.1 uncultured Anaerocolumna sp. | reverse complement strand
ATTAGGATTTTCGCTTCCAGATTCAGATTTTCCCCTAGGATTTTCACTTCCAAATCCAAATTCAGAATTTCCATTGGGATTTTCATTTCCAAATCCAAACTCAGGATTTCCGCTAGGATTTTCATTTCCAAATTCAGATTTAAAATTTCCCCTAGGATTTTCATTTCCAAATCCAGATTCAGGATTTCCGCTAGGATTTTCATTTCCAGATTCAGAACCAGAATATGTTTGATTTAATCTATCCAAATCCTGTTTACTCAATTGATAAGTACTGCCAGATTTATTATCTCCGTTTTGTAATTGGTTATTATCATTATCTAAATTTTGGGATTCATTATTGTTATATTCGTCGTTCATAAAATTTCTCCTTTCAAACTAAAGCTATATTCTTTCTTCATCTTTTATAACTAAAGTTTATCAAGAATTTATGTCCTCTTTGTGATTTCCCTTTGAAAAAACTATGAACTGTAACTTTTATTTTCCTTGTTTATAATTCACCATTTATACTGTTTTATAATTACCTAATATTCTACATCCAATAGCTTCCTCTCCAATTCCCAGTAGAGCATTTTTAACACTTGGGTCTTTGAGATTACCAGTAAAATCAACAAAGAAACGATATTCAAAAGTGCGTCCTTCCAAAGGTCTTGATTCAATCTTGGTCATATTTAAATTATTGTATATAAAATGAGATAACATATTATACAAAGAACCGCTTTCGTGAGGAAGTTCAAAGCATATACTTATTTTATTAGCATCTTTAATGAACTCTTTTTTCTTTGTTATTATAATAAATCTTGTAGAATTGGTGTTTTCATGATTAATGGATTCTTTAAGAACTTTTAAGTTGTAACATTTTGCTGCTCTTAAACTTGCAATAGCTCCTTGTGTAATATCCTGATCTTCAAAAACTTTCTTGGCGCTGTCTGAAGTGCTTATACATTCAATGGGATTCATGTTAGGATGGTTACTCAAGAATTTTGAACACTGCATAAGTGCCTGAGGATGGGAATATACATTCTTAATATCCTCAAGTTTTGCTTCCGGTAATCCCAGTAATGCCTGCTGAACTTTTACAACATGCTCTCCTACTATATAATTATCATATTCAACAAGAAGGTCATAAATATCGGTGATTCCACCTGTGGAAGTATTCTCAATAGGAAGCACTCCATAATCTGCTTTGCCACCTTTAATGACTTCCATAATTTCTTTAAAAGTCGGAGCATGAAAGCTTTCAATATCCGTACCAAAATATTCTTCCATAGCTTGCTCTGTATAAGATCCTTTTACTCCAAAACATACAACCTTTAATTTTTCATCTGTATGTAAACTATCAATTTCCTTTAGTGGAAGTTCATGTTTATAACTGCTCATTAATCCATATTGATATTTTCGGCTCATAGACATAATTTGAGTAAATAATTCTGCTATACCATGTTTGTTAAAATCATTGCTTGCCATTGCCTGTAAAACACGGAGTTTTTCATTTTCTCTTTCTTTATCTAATACCTTTTTCCCTGTTTTTATCTTGTACTCAGCTACATCATTGGCTATTTTCATTCTTTCTTCAAATAATGCAACAATTTGTTTATCTATTCTATCAATTTCATTTCTGCTCTGCTGCAAATCAATCATATAAACCTCGATTCTGGCACTTTAGCCCCTTCTAACCTTTTTTCACATTATAAATAAATATACTGCTTTTTGCAACACTTATAAAGAATCCATTGCAATAAACTGACTTAAGTCCTATAATAGTAATAGGATTTATTGGCTAATATTTCATATTGCTAGAAATTAGTAAGGGACTTTTTACCACATATTATACCAATGATAGGAGAGAATAGCATATGTCTAAAATTAAAAAATTCATTATCATTATTCTTATTTTACTCGTTGTTGCAATAGCAGCTCTTTGGGGGTTAAATTCCCCACGGACTGTTTTTAATAAAGAGAATGTTTCAGGAAATACACCAGGAAACCTTTTTAATGGTGGAATGTTTTGTCAATTCAATGATAAAGTATATTTTAGCAATTACAAAGATAACGGTTCCCTTTATGTAATGGATTTAGAGGGAAATAATTTTAAAAAACTATCTGAAGATCATGTAGGACATATTAATGTTTTAGGGAAATACATATATTACGTTCGTAATAATAAGAATAAAGATACCAATTCAGAAAGCGTACTAAATTTTAATAGCAACGGCATATTTCGAATAGATTTTAAAGGAAATAATATTAAAATGCTCTACGATAATCCATGTACTTTTATGAATGTCCATGGTAATTATGTTTATTATCAGCATTATGATAAAGAAGGGCTAACCTTTTATTCTGTAAAAATAGATGGTACTGAAGAAAAGAAGATTTCGCCCCAGCCTATTATGCCAATATCTATTGTAGATAACAATCTTTATTATTCTAAAATAGGAGATGCCAATCCAATCAGCAAGGCGAACTTAAGTGATGAATCTACCAGTATCATTTACAAAGATGAGGACACCTATGCCCCTGTAGTGCAAGATAATTTTATATATTTTATATCCATATCGGATAATTATAGTATTAAACGTATTCATATTGATGGAAGTAACCCGGAAACTGTTGTTAAAGAAAGCTGCAGTACCTTTAATATATCTAATGACGGAAATTATCTGTACTATCAAGTAGACGATACTGTAAATAACAGACTTTGTATTATGAACTTACAGACAGGCGAAGTTAATACCCTTAAAGATGGTGATTTTAAACAAATCCACATTACTGGTAACTATGTGTACTTTACTGATTTTAATGAGCAGCATACCTATTACCTTCCTATTGGAGCCACTAATGGAATGTATACTTTTGATCCGCCTGTTTTAAATTAAAAGTTGGCTTATTAGTAAGGACACTTTGCCTAATATAGGCTATTCAGACCTTAGAGAGTAGACATGGGATATA
>CALDJN010000169.1 GCA_937901695.1 uncultured Anaerocolumna sp. | reverse complement strand
GTTTTGCATTAAGATGTTATAAGTTACTTATAACATCTTAATGCAAAACGTCCAACTCCATTAAATCTTTATTTCATTCCTTTTTTGTATCTTCCGTAGAAAAACAAACTATAATAAAACCAATTCCCGTAACGATTGTAGCAACTAATAACATGGCAGAGACGCCTTTGGTGTCTAAGAGTTTTCCGCCAGTGATACTTCCGATTGCTCCTACCAGGCTAAACGTGGCAACGTTAACCATGGACTGGCCCTTTACGCTATTTTTAGCATCGATAATTTCATTTACATAATAGACGGAGGCAGGTGTAAATAGTGCATAAGCAAATAACTGAAGTATTTGCGATAAATTTATGGTAAGCATATTTGGCGCAAGCAATACAACACCTGATTTTACGAAAAAGAAAAATGCAGATATTTTTAATAGAGTACTACATTTTACTTTTTTAACAAGTAAAACAAAAACAGCCATAGTAGGCAGTTCTAAACCGGCAGCAATAGCCAGAGATATTCCCGCATCAGTGTTATTTCCACCTACATTTTCTACGATGTTAATTAAGTATGTATTAATAAGGTTATGAGAATACATAACCATTGTCATTCCTATAAGAAGAATCGTAAATTTTTTGTATTTTTTTAAAAATGCAAATATGCCATCGGATTGCTTTTGGGTGGTTTCTACAACTTCCTTTTCCGGTAAAGGTATAGAACTAGTGTCTATTTTAAATAGTATAAGTGCTCCTATGAATAATACATAAGAAACAAGAAATATGGGTAATAGAATTCTACCACTATAGTATTTAAATACAATACCAAGGGCAAATGAGGTCGAGGCAAATGCAATGGAACTAATTCCCCTTGCCAATCCATAATTCATAAGAATTCCTAAGTTAATATATTCTAATGCCAGTGAATTTAATAAGGACACGATTGTTATCTGAATTGCTATTATAATCATATAAAGAATGGTTATGAATAAATAGGAGTCAGGAATAATTAATAATACAATCCCAAGTCCGAATACGATAAGCATAAGAGCCATGGTGATGGTCCTTAAGGATACTTTTGTTGTTCTGTCTGCAAAGCCAGCTATTAAAGGCTGTATAATGATGGATAGTACTGAAGCAAGGCAAAGCGCCACGCCAACCTGCGTGTTATCAAATCCTCTAGACTTTAGATATACGGCTGCAAATCCAAACATGCAGCATTGACCCATCCAAAAAAGACTTTGCAGCAGGGCATATTTTAAGGTTAATTCTCTTGATAGTTTTTCCATATGATTCACGAAGATGCTACTTAATAAGGATTCTAAAAGTTTAGATATGAAATAATATTAAATATAAACTTTTAAAAGTTACTCTTATGTATTAGCATACTTTAATTTGCTCCATTTCTAATAATTTTTCTTTAATATGTAATCCTCCGCCATATCCTACTAATTTTCCATTAGAACCAATAACTCTATGGCAAGGGACAACAATAGGGATTGGGTTTCGATTATTAGCCATACCAACAGCCCGGCATGCTTTTGGATTGCCAATTGCTTCTGCAACCTGCTTGTAGGACATAGTTTCACCGTATGGAATAGTCATAAGTACTTGCCAGACTTTTTTCTGAAAAGGGGTTCCCTTTAAAGCCAAAGGCAGGTTAAAGGTTTTCCGGTCTCCTTTAAAATATTCCTCCAATTCTTTCCGGGCTTCTTTTATTAACGCAGTTTCTTTCATGTTGTATTGCTTTGCATCAGTCAATCCAAAATCAATGGAAGTAATCTGTGAGTTACATTCAGTAATTGTTATTTTACCTATTATAGTTTCATATGTAAATGAATATTCCATAAAAACCTCGATTCCGGCGCTTTAGCACTCTATTTTATGAACATGGGTCTTGCCTGCCAGTTAAGTATACGTCATGATTGACCTCGCAAATGGAAACTGTTATTATTACAAAAATTACTTGCCAGTTAAGTATACGTCATATTTGACTATTCCGTCAATGAAAATCAATTTAGGTAGAAATAATATTATTGAGATATCAAAATTAGCCATCCTCTTTCGATTGGAAATGATATCTTGCATTTTCCTCTATAAGAAGATAGAATAAAGTAAGTTTATTACTTTGGTATCATACATAGAAAGGAAAAAATGATGATTCAATATATATTAATTGATTTGGATGGAACTATTACAGATTCTGGGGAAGGAATAACGAAATCTGCTCAGTATGCGTTAAGAAAATTGGGAATAGACATTGAAGATTTAAAATCTTTAAGAAAATTTATCGGTCCTCCATTAAGAGATAGTTTTATGGAGTTTTATCATTTTGATAAAGAGAAAGCGAACGAGGCAGTAAAAATATATAGAGAATACTATGAAGAAAAAGGCATATTTGAAAATGAAGTTTATGATGGAATAAAAGAGATGTGCCAAAGATTATCTTCTACCGGTAAGAAGCTTATTGTGGCTACCTCTAAGCCGGAAGTGTTTGCGAAAAGAATTATGGAACATTTTGATTTAGCGAAATACTTTACCAGTATTTGTGGCAGTACTATGGATGGTTCCAGGGAGAAAAAAGGCGACGTTATCCGATACACCCTTGAGAAGAATCATATTACCGATTTAAATCAAGCAGTTATGGTGGGTGACCGCTTCCATGATGTGATAGGTGCCAGGGAAAATGGACTTGCCTCCATTGGGGTACTTTATGGTTTTGGAAGCCGCAAGGAACTTGAGGATGCAGGTGCAGGGCAAATAGCAGAAACCGTAAAGGATTTAGAAAAAATATTAATGAACATGTAGTATAAAAAATGTTAAATTTATATCCAGCATAATTTATGTGATTTTAGTTGGAAGCATGACCCAAGACGGCTTAACATGTATCATAACCCAACGAATATAATTAGTATTTATGAAATCTTGATAAAAATGCTAAGTACTATTATTGAGATATCAGAATTAAAAGATATTACATTTATTTAAAAATTAATTAAACGTAAAACGTATCATCAAGAAGGGAGGAAATTATGAAGTTAGTATCATGGAATGTAAATGGATTAAGGGCTTGTATGAATAAAGGTTTTGAAGACTTTTTCAAAGAAGTGGATGGGGATATATTCTGCATTCAAGAGACAAAAATGCAGCCGGAACAAGCAGACTTCGCTTTTGAAGGGTATTTTCCTTATTGGAATAGTGCAGTGAAGAAAGGGTATTCCGGAACAGCAATATTTACAAAGAAGGAGCCTTTATCAGTTTCCTATGATTTAGGGTTGGATAAACATAATGATGAAGGAAGAGCAATTACCTTAGAATTCGAAGATTTTTATATGGTTACGGCATATACGCCAAATGCCCAAAGAGGATTGACAAGAATAGATTATCGTATGGAATGGGAAGATGATTTTAGAAATTATTTAGTAGAATTAGATAAAAGGAAACCAGTCATTCTATGCGGGGATTTAAACGTAGCCCATAATGTAATTGACTTAAAGAACGCAAAATCTAATGTTGGCAATGCAGGTTTTTCTGATGAAGAACGAGGTAAGATGACAGAACTGTTAAATGCAGGTTTTGTAGATTCTTTCCGTTACCTTTATCCGGATGTAACCGGAGCATATACCTGGTGGTCTTATATGTTTCATGCAAGAGAGAACAATGCCGGGTGGCGTATAGATTATTTCATCGTATCAGAGAAAATCAAAGATAGGATACAAGACAGTATTATCCATAAAGATGTATATGGAAGCGATCATTGTCCGGTAGAGTTAGATATTGAAATTTAAGGAGAAAGAGAAGATGCAAACCATAGATTATATTATTAAGACATTAGAAACCATAGTAAATATTCCAAGCCCTTCCGGTTTTACAAAAGATGTAATACAGTTTGTAAAATCAGAGGCGGAGAGCTTTGGCTATTCCTGCGAATTAAGTAATAAAGGTGGTTTAATTGTATCAGTTCCTGGAAATAGCGAAGAAACCTTAGGATTATCTGCACATGTAGACACCTTAGGTGCTATGGTTCGCTCTATATCCACCAATGGCATGTTAAAATTCACATTAGTAGGCGGTTACACGCTGCAGAGTGTAGAAGGCTGTTATTGCAAGATACACACCAGAGATGGAAGAGTTTATACCGGTACTATATTAGCAAAAAGCCCATCCGTTCATACTTATGATGATGCAAGAACATTAGAGCGCAGTGAAAAGAACATGGAAGTACGAATTGATACAGTTGTAAATACCAAGGAGGATGTATTAAAACTTGGAATTAACAGTGGTGATTACATTAGTTTAGAACCTTATTTTGTATACACCAAAGAAGGATTTGTAAAATCCAGACATCTTGATGATAAAGCCTCTGTTGCAGTCTTACTTGGCCTTTTAAAATATATGAAAGAGGAACAGGTAACTCCTAAGAAGAATCTAAAACTTCTAATTAGCAATTACGAAGAAGTTGGTTTTGGTGCAAGCTGGATACCTGCTGATATTGCAGAATTTATAGCAGTTGATATGGGAGCCATGGGTGATGACTTAAACGGAAGCGAATATACTGTTTCTATCTGTGCAAAAGACTCATCCGGCCCTTATGATTATGAACTGACTAATACTCTAATAGCCTTGGCAAAAGAAAATCATATACCTTACGTAGTAGATATATTCCCCCATTATGGTTCCGATGTATCAGCAGCCCTAAGAGGCGGTAATAATATTCGCGGTGCCCTAATCGGTCAAGGAATACACGCATCTCATGGAATGGAAAGAACTCATAAAGATGGCTTGGAAAGCACATTTAAACTATTAAAGGCTTATGTGGCTGAATAAAAGACTTTGCCATTATTCGTTTGAAGATATGGCGATAATTTAAAATGGAAAGTTAGTTAGACGAAAAATAAAAAGTTAGCTTATTAAGTAGGACGCTTTGCCTGAGGGGGTGTTGAGAACTCAGAAAGTGTTGTCAGGGTCTTCATAATGACTTAATTTACGTGTTACTAGGATAACACAGTATATATTCGTAATTTTGCTACCTTTCCCTCGTGCGGCATGTCCTTGGTAGAGCCTCAAAGCGTGTGACCCACATCGCAGAAGGCGATGCGTGTCACTGAGTCTCTAGTCGGACATAGGCAGCCTTCTCGGTCGGAT
>CALDJN010000168.1 GCA_937901695.1 uncultured Anaerocolumna sp. | reverse complement strand
GAATTTCATGATTATGAAGAGAAATGCAGATTTATCGGCTGCTTACATTTAAGTGAACCGGACTGTGGTGTAAAAAAGGCATTGGAAGAGGGAAAAATAAGCCCTGTTCGTTATGAAAGTTATAAAGTCCTCTATGAAGAATTAAAGAATATAAAAAAATACTAATTAGACTTAGTAGTGTCATTCTGATGACGGTAATATAACTTGTCATTCTGATGACAAAAATATAACATTGTCATTCTGATGATGAAAATATAACATTGTCATTCTGAGTCCCAATTCAGCTTTGCTGACTTGGGGCGAAGAATCTCTCAGAATTATAATGCTAAATAGCACTATAAACAAAGGAGATTCTTCGCTACGCTCAGAATGACACGCTTTTATAGCAATGATATATGTTATGACATATGTTTTAATATTATAGCATATGACAAGCCAGCTTGCCATATGCAGAAAAGAGGAAAGTATGATTATATTAGCACCGTCTATTTTATCTGCTAATTTTGTAAACTTAGGAGAGGACATAAAACAGGTAGAACAAGCTGGGGCAGAGTATCTACACATTGATGTAATGGATGGAGCGTTTGTTCCAAGTATTTCATTTGGAGCTCCTGTTATGAAATGTATACGTCCTATATCAAAATTAGTTTTTGATGTTCATTTAATGGTGGAAGAACCTATCAGGTACATTGATGATTTTGTAAAAGCAGGTGCAGATATCATTACCGTTCATGCAGAAGCCTGCAAACATTTAAATAGAACGATTGCCAAAATCAAAGAGGCAGGAGTAAAAGTAGGAGTTTCCCTAAATCCGTCTACTTCTTTATCTGTATTGGATTATTGTTTAGAAGACATTGACATGGTTCTAATTATGAGTGTTAACCCAGGTTTTGGTGGTCAAAAATTTTTGCCATTAGCCATAGATAAAATCAAATCTTTAAAAGAATTAATTCGTGTTAAGAATTTAAATGTTGATATTCAGGTAGATGGTGGAGTTAACACGGATAATGTATCAGAGATTATTGAAGCCGGAGCAAATGTTATTGTTGCAGGAACCGGAGTATTTGCTGGAGATATTATGAAAAATATAAAGAGTTTTAAAGAAATCTTTTCAAAGTACCAATAAAAGTATCAGCAAAAATATCAATAAAATATCAAAAAAAGTATCAAAAAGTATCAAAAAGTATCAAAAAGTATCAAAAAAAGTATCAAAAAAAGTTTCAATAGGAGATATGTATGAAACAGAAACGAATTTTAATTTTAACCGGAGGAACCATATCTGTAGATTTTGCAAGTAAATTTTTGAAAAATCAAAAATTTGATGCTATTATAGCTGCTGACAGAGGGTTAAAAACAGTAGAAGAACTTAATTTACCGGTTGATTATATTTTAGGAGATTTTGATTCTGTTCCTTCTGATACACTTGAGAAATACCGCAGTTATACAAAAGAAAATAAGCATGTTATAGTGAAAGAGTATAATCCCGAGAAGGATGAAACGGATACTGAGATTGCCATTCAGTTAGCAACGGAATTAAAGGCGGATGAAATCGTAATATTAGGGGCAACAGGGACTCGAATTGACCATTTGCTTGCTAATATACATTTATTATATATACCATTAAAACAAAATATTCATGCTTGTATTATAGATGAACATAATAAAATATATCTAATCGATCAAAATACAACTCTAAATAAAGATAAGCTTTATGGATCTTATCTTTCTCTTTTGCCATTAACAGAAACCGTTTGTCATGTTACTTTAGAAGGTTTTAAATATCCTTTATCAAAGAGAACGCTGCATGTGGGTGAAAGTATAGGAATTAGCAATGAAGTGGTAAGTTCCAGTGCACGTATTTTATTGGAATCAGGTGTATTGGTTGTTATAGAATCTAAAGATTAATTAGGAGGTAACTCCATTTATAATAGGAAAAGTACAAGGGGATGTTGCAAAACTATCACTCTGGGTACAAATTTGGATTTGTCGAATGGGGAAGGAAATCTCATTATAAAGTGAGATTCTTCAAACATAATTCAGCAAGCTGAATTTACTTTCAGAATAACAAAAATGTTTGCTTAGAATGACATTTTTTATATTGAAATAATTCCCAACTTTGAAAGGAGTAAGAACATACATGAAACTAGGAATAGTAGGTTTACCTAACGTAGGTAAGAGTACATTATTTAATTCACTGACAAAGGCAGGTGCAGAATCGGCTAATTATCCCTTTTGCACCATTGACCCTAATATTGGTATCGTAGCAGTACCAGATGAAAGATTACAGGTTCTCGGAGATTTATACAATTCTGAAAAAGTGGTTCCGGCAACTGTAGAATTTGTTGATATAGCTGGTTTGGTAAAAGGTGCCTCCAAAGGAGAAGGTCTTGGTAATCAGTTCTTATCAAACATTAGAGAAGTAGATGCAATTGTTCATGTTGTAAGATGTTTTGAGGACAGCAATATTATTCACGTGGATGGTTCGATTAATCCATTAAGAGATATTGAAACTATTAACTTAGAATTGATTTTCTCCGACTTGGAAATACTAGAAAGAAGAATTGCAAGAACTTCCAAGGGATCAAAAAATGACAAAGCGCTAGCTAAGGAATTAGAATTACTGGAGCGTTTAAAAGCACATTTGGAATCTGGTAATATGGCAAAGAGTTTTAAAACGGAGGATGAAGAAGAAATTGCTTTACTAAGCAGTTACAACTTGTTAACTTATAAACCAGTTATCTATGCAGCAAATGTATTAGAAGATGATTTGGCAGATGAAGGTGCAAGTAATGAACATGTTCTAAAAGTAAAAGAGTTTGCAAAGGAAGAAAAATCAGAAGTATTTGTTATTTGCGCTCAAATTGAACAGGAAATTGCAGAATTAGATGATGATGAGAAGAAAATGTTCTTAGAAGATCTTGGCTTAAAAGAATCCGGATTAGAAAAACTAATTCGTGCAAGTTATAATATTTTAGGTTTAATCAGCTACTTGACAGCAGGACCCAAAGAGACAAAAGCTTGGACTATTGTAAAAGGGACAAAAGCACCTGGTGCAGCCGGTAAGATTCATTCGGATTTTGAAAGAGGTTTTATTCGTGCTGAAATAGTAAGCTATAATCATTTGGTAGAGTGTGGCAGTTTTAACTCAGCCAAAGATAAAGGCTTAGTTCGTTCAGAAGGTAAAGATTATGTAGTTCAAGACGGAGATGTTATCTTATTCCGATTTAATGTATAGGAAAGTGGTGAATGCAAATGCTTTTAGATATGGCGACAAGTATTAAGTTCCCTAATTTAGGAATAGAATTCAATAATGTTGGTTCCTCCATTGATGTATTTGGTTTTAAAATAGCATATTACGGGATTATCATTGCAATAGGTATGGCAGCTGGTTATTTAATAGTCCAATGGCAGGCAAAACGGACGAAACAAAATCCCGATTTGTATCTTGACTTTGCACTGTATGCGATTATTTTATCTGTAATCGGAGCAAGACTATATTATGTAGCATTTACCTGGGATGAATTCAAAGATAATCCAATTCAGATTTTTAATACAAGGCAGGGTGGTTTAGCCATCTATGGCGGTGTTATTGCAGCTGTATTAACAGCACTGGTTTATTCCAAATTTAAAAAGATATCTTTTGGTTTATTGGCAGATACAGCATGTCTTGGATTAATAACCGGTCAGATTATAGGGAGATGGGGCAATTTCTTTAATCGAGAAGCCTTCGGAAAATATACCAACGGACTTTTTGCTATGTTACTGGATATTCGTGATGTTAGTTATGATTATACGGCGCCTGTATCTTATCTTACTGAAAAGTATGCCGATAAACCGGATGCTCTAAATCGTATACTGGAGATTAGAGATAATCCTGTAATAATCGATGGAATTACCTATATTCAGGTTCATCCTACATTTTTATATGAATCTATGTGGAACTTAGTGGTACTTATTCTATTAGTTCTATATTCCAAACATAAGAAATTTAATGGTGAAGTGTTCTTACTATATTTAGCAGGATATGGTTTGGGAAGAGTATGGATTGAGGGATTAAGAACAGATCAGTTATTTTTATGGGGTACCCCATTTGCTGTATCACAAATACTTTCAGCCCTTTTAGTAATTGCTGCAGCCGCAATCATTATCATAAGAAGAAGACAATTAAGAAAGCATGCTAAATAGGTCTAAATTACTATTTTGTTGTAAAACACAATATATAGGCACATTTTGTACTTTTTAAAATAATAATGCTACATCTTGTATGAAGTAAAACATGAATACAAGCTCTATCTTTCCTAAGGTAGAACTTGTATTTTTTTTTGCGTTTTTTACTTGATAATTTCACAAAACTAAGATAAAATAGCATTAGAAGTGGAGCAAAGTGGTGGAAAGTGGAGTCGAGTGGTGAATAAGGTGGTGAGTTCCATGTTCATGGGTGAATATAATCATACCATTGATGCCAAAGGGAGAATAATTGTACCATCAAAGTTCAGAGAAGCCTTAGGTGATGAATTTGTTGTTACTGGAGGTTTAGATGGCTGTTTATTTGTATACCCTAATGATGAATGGATGGAATTCATTGCTCAGCTGAAAAACCTACCGGGAAGTAAAGAAGCCAGACAATTGCAGCGATATTTTTTGGCTGGTGCAGCCAGTTGTGAAGTGGACAAGCAGGGAAGAATCTTAATTCCTAACAAATTAAGAGAATCAGCCGCTTTAGAGAAAGATATTGTATTTGTTGGGGTTCTAAACAAAATTGAAATCTGGAGCAAAGAAAGATGGGATAGCAATAATGATTATGGCGACATGGATCAGATTGCAGAACATATGTCTGAGCTTGGATTAAGCTTTTAGGAGGTGCTTTGTGGACACTTTTTCAGAAAATATTAATTTTAAACACAAATCAGTATTATTAGATGAAACTATTGAAATGTTAAATATAAAACCTAATGGCATATATGTTGACGGAACCTTAGGCGGGGGAGGTCATTCTTATGAAATATGCAAACACTTAGGCGATAAAGGACGATTAATAGGAATTGACCAGGATGAAGCGGCTATCTTAGCCGGCAGCGATAGACTAAAGGAATTTGGTGATAAGGTTACCATTGTTCGAAGTAATTATTGTAACATGAAAACCGTTTTATTAAATCTGGGAATTCAAAAGGTAGATGGAATTCTATTAGACCTTGGGGTTTCCTCCTATCAGTTAGATACACCGGAGAGAGGCTTTTCTTATAAAGAAAATGCTCCATTGGATATGCGGATGGATACCAGGAATGAAATCACTGCAAAAGATATTGTAAATGGTTATAGCGAACATGACCTTTATCGTATTATTCGTGATTATGGTGAAGACAAATTTGCAAAGAATAT
>CALDJN010000167.1 GCA_937901695.1 uncultured Anaerocolumna sp. | reverse complement strand
TGCAGCTTCTAAAACTGCAGAATTTTTTTAGTTGGTTAAGTAATTCACTGAAATTGCAAGAACTAAAATTGAAACACATAATTTTTGCCTCCTTTCGATTTGCTATCTCTTAGGAACAAATTCATTGTAACACTTTTGTAACAATTACGAAATATATAAGTAGTGGAAATGTAGGCGGTATATGGGGCTTATTGCAAAAATTAGGAATATAAATAAATTTATCCAAAAAAAATATATTAAAACTAAATATTGATAATTGGTAGAAAATGCATTAATCTATTTAAATAGTATAAATAGATGTTTATATACAATTGGAGGTTGAATTATGATTCTAGCAGAAGTGTGTTTATTAACAAACAATGTTTTAAGGCTGTCAGAATTTTATAAAACAGTTCTAAATACTACATCTGACAGTGATGATGAAGTACACTAAGAAATATTAGTAAATGGTGCAACGTTAACCATTTACAATGATGGAAAAGACAAAAATAACTCTAACCAAAATATATGCATTGCATTCACTGTTGACAATGTTGATGCCGAATATGAAAAACTTAAAAAACTTGGAGTTAATATTATTGAACCCCCAACTACAAGACCTTGGGGGGCTCGTAATATGCATTTCTGTGATCCAGATGGTAATCATATTTATTTCAGAAGCTTTCCAGTCTGATTATCAAAAGAATAGGAACAAAGTTGATAGATTTTACCTACGAGAAAAGTAGCTGTTGCAAAACTGTCACTCTGAGCATAAATTTAACTTTGCTGAATTGGGCAAAGGTTTTCTTTACTGGTGAATATTACCAAGTTAGAGTGAGATTCTTCGAGCATAATTCAGCAAGCTGAATTTGCTCTCAGAATGGCAATTTTTTTATTTTGCAACAGCCCCTAAATTATATAAATTATTATTGTTCTAATTTATATAAACTATTACTGTCTTAACTTATATAAATTTCTACTGTCTTAACTCAATATCTAATTTTCTTAAGCCATTTAGGATTTTATCCATAACTTCTGTTACATCTTTATCTTCTAAGGTTCTATCTTTTGCCCTGAAACTGATGGAATATGCCATGGATTTGTAGCCTTCTTTAATTTGTGCTCCTTCATAGATATCGAATAAATGATAGCTTTCAAGAAGGTGACCGCCATTTTTACGAATAACGGCTTCTACATCTCCTGCTAAGATTTCTTTCTTCATTACCATACTAATGTCACGTGTTACGGCAGGATATTTTGCGATTCCTTTATATTTTACATCGAAGGTTGCAAGAGATACGATTTCAGGCATATCTAATACTGCAACATATGCTTTATCAGCAATTTCATAATTATCAAGTACGTCTGGATGAACTTCACCTAAGAAACCAATTACGGTTCTATTATAGATAATATTTGCCTGACGACCTGGATGTAAAAAGGGCTTTCCTGCTTTTGGATCATAGGTTATAAGATTCTTCATACCAACTTTCTCTAGGAATTCTTCAACAACACCCTTTAAATCAAAGAAATCACCTGCACCATAAATTCCTAAAGTAAATTGCATTCTTTCATCAGGCAGTTCAGTGATTGGAAGTGCTTTAGGTAGATAAATATTAGCCAATTCGTATAAACGTACATCCTTATTTCTTCTTTTAAAGTTTGTAGCCAGGGAAGTTAACATACCGTTTAAGGAAATGGTTCGCATAATGCTGTAATCTTCACCAAGTGGATTGGATATTACAAGGTTTTCTCGAAGTTTATCCCCAGCAGGTATTAATAATTTATCATATACCTTTGGACTTTCAAAGGAGTAGGTCATTCCTTCATTGAATCCAAACTGTTCTGCAATATCTCTGGCAATATTCTCGATTCTAAGTTTGAAGGATAACTTTCCTGTAGTTGCTTCACCAGTTGGTAAAGTAGTAGGAATATTATCATAACCATAGAAGCGGGCTACTTCTTCGTCTAAATCTGCCTGAGATTCAATATCCTGTCTCCAGGAAGGAACGATTACTTCACTTGTTGCTTCATCATAGTCTAGCTCGATTTTCTTAAAATAGGAAAGCATAGTAGCTTTATCAATAGCCGTTCCAAGAACTTTATTAGTTCTTTCCCAGCTAAATGGAACTCTTCTTGGCTGTCTTACATTATCATATACATCCACAGCACCACCAACTACTTCACCTGCTCCTAATTCCTCAATTAATTGACAGGCACGGTTCATAGCTTCCATTGCTGTATTTGGATCAAGTCCTTTTTCGAATTTAGCTGCTGCATCGGTTCTAAGTCCTAACTTTTTACCGGATAAACGGATGTTAGTTCCATCAAAGCAGGCTGCTTCAAATAAAAGAGTCTTAACATCATCTGTAATCTTTGAGTTTTCACCACCCATTATACCTGCAATTCCAATTGGTTTTTCAGCATCACAAATCATGAGTATGGAATTATCTACTTTTCTTACCTGTCCGTCTAAGGTTTGGAATTCTTCGCCCTCTTTACCTCTTCTGACTATGATTTTGCCTCCTGCTACATGCTCTAAATCATAAGCATGCATTGGCTGAGAGTATTCCTCCATAACGTAGTTTGTAATATCTACTAAATTATTAATTGGGCGGATACCACAGGCAGCTAATCTTCTTTGCATCCATAATGGTGATGGAGCTAGTTTAATATTTTTTACTACTCTTCCAACATATCTAGTACAAAGGTCTTTATCCTGAACTTCAACAGAGATATAATCACTGGTTTTTTCACTGTTACCGGTTTCTTTTACCATTGGTGGGCAGAAGTCTTTTCTAAAGGTTGCCGCTGCTTCTCTAGCTATGCCAAGAACACCAAAACAGTCAACACGGTTGGAAGTAATTTCGTATTCAAATACTGCATCATCCAATCCCAATGCTTTAATGGCACTTGAGCCTATTTCCACATTGGCATACTCTGGATTTGCATTGAATACAAATACGCCTTCTTCTGGTGCATCTGGATAGAACTCTCTGCTAGAGCCTAATTCTTCAATGGAACACATCATGCCGTTAGATTCTACGCCACGAAGTTTTCCTTTCTTAATTTTAATTCCGCCAGGAGTCATCTTACCGTCATGACCACCTGCAACACGTCCACCATCTAATACGACTGGGATTACATCCCCCTCTTTTACATTAGGTGCTCCAGTAACGATTTGAACGGTCTCTCCATCCCCCGTAACCTGAACCTGGCAAATAATTAATTTATCTGCATCCGGGTGTTTTTCAATTTTTAATATCTTACCTACAACAATTTTATCTAAATCAGCATCCAGCTGTTGAAAACCTTCTACTTTTGTTCCGCTAAGTGTCATAGCATCTGTATATTCCTGCGGTGTTACATCAAGGTCAGGTACATATGCTTTTATCCATGATAATGGTGTATTCATTTTATAAACCTCCTGTTTATATTTTAATAGATTCTTCGCCTTGCAGGCTCAGAATGACATACCTCGGGCTTGGAATGACGCCCTTGAGCTTAGTATGGCATGATTTGGGCTTAGTATGGCATGCTTGGGACTTAGTATGACATGCTCTAGGCTTAGTATGACATGCTTGGGCTTAGTATGGCATGCCTTGGGCTTGGAATAATATATTTAACTTCTAGAATTGTTTTAAGAATCTGGTGTCGTTCTCGTATAACAATCTCATATCGTCTATTTCATATTTTAATAATGCAATACGCTCTAAACCTACACCAAATGCAAAACCAGTGTACTCATTTGGGTCAATTCCGCTCATTTTTAATACTTTTGGATGAACCATTCCACAGCCTAGGATTTCAATCCAGCCGGAACCTTTACAGAAACGGCAGCCTTTTCCGCCACATTTAAAGCAGGATACATCCACTTCCGCACTTGGCTCTGTGAATGGAAAATGATGAGGTCTGAATTTAACTTTGGTATCTTCGCCAAATAATTGTCTTGCGAATTCTTCTAAGGTTCCTTTTAAATCTGAAAAGGTAATATTTTTATCAATAACCAAACCTTCAATCTGGTGGAAGCTTGGTGAGTGGGTGGCATCTACCTCGTCAGAACGGAATACTCTGCCTGGGGCAAGCATACGAATAGGTAGTTTACCTTTTTCCATTTCACGAACCTGTACCGGAGAAGTTTGTGTTCTTAATAAAATATCCCCTGTAATATAGAAAGTATCCTGTTCATCTTTTGCAGGGTGATTTGCAGGAATATTTAAGGCTTCAAAGTTATAATAGTCATATTCTACTTCAGGACCTTCTACTACTTCATAACCCATACCAACGAAGATTCTTTCCACTTCTTCTAATGCAATCGTGTTTGGATGACGATGTCCCATCATAGGCTTTTTCGCTGGAAGAGTAACATCAATGGTTTCTTTTGCAATTTGTTCTTCTCTTAATTTCTTTTCGAAGGCAGTTCTTTTTTCATCTAATTTTTCTTCCAAAGCAGTTCTTGCTTCGTTTACCATTTGACCTACCATAGGTCTGTCTTCAGGTGCTACATCCTTCATGGATTTTAACACATTGGTAAGTTCACCTTTTTTACCTAAATATGCAACTCTTATTTCATTTAACTTGTCAAGACTGTCAGAAGCTTCAATTTGTTTTAAAGCTTCATTCATAATTGCATTTAATTTTTCTTTCATACTAACCTCGATTCCGGCGCTTTAGCACCTTTTAATAATAAGTTGAAAAGGTTCTTCTTTTTCAACCTGAACTCGGCTCCGGTGCTTTAGCACCTTTTAATAATGAGTTGAAAAGGTTCTTCTTTTTCAACCTGATCTCAATTCTGGTGTTTTAGCACCTATTACCTTTTAATAAATGATTCATTCACGGGACAAAAAAACTCCGTCCCACAAAACAGGGACGGAGCTATATCATTTATGATACAGAAGCAGATATAATTGCCTGCTTAATTTCCGCGGTACCACCCTAATTCCTATATATTACTAAAATAAATAGCTTTAATAATCTATAAGCTCTTAAAGTTTGCGTAACGTGCACGAACGTCATCTCCTACTAACTGATTTCAGTATTCAAAGATGCAGCTCCGGTGGGAAAATCAATATTTGCCTGAACTAAGGAAGCTTACAGCCGACGACTTCCTCTCTCTGATAGAAAACAAATACCTTATATGCAATGTTATTATATGCAATGTCCATTGCATAACACCTTCACAGCCTTTTCCATATATGAAAATATTCTAACACATCAAATTTAGATGTCAAGGGGTTATTTCTGTTACATTTTC
>CALDJN010000166.1 GCA_937901695.1 uncultured Anaerocolumna sp. | reverse complement strand
CATTAATAGAAGGAATTATGGCTGGGCAGTTTTTGCATTAATAGAAGGAATTATGTCCGAGTAGTTTTTATATTAATTGGAGGAGCTTATGGAGCATTCTTTTCAGATTCTTAATGACATTTACAAGCCTATTTATGAATATTTACAATCTTTATTAAAAGCACTAAAGAAATCAGATTATGATTATGAATGGAGATTTTACAATAATCATTCTATAAAGAAAGATAACCAATGGCATTTGGAGTATTATCCTATTCCGGTTATTACAGTAAAAGATATTTGTGATATTGGAATAGATATAAGTCACATATTTATAGAAGGTAAGATGAAGAAAGAAAAAGCTATTGGATTTGACTGGAAGTTAATTTCGGATTATAAATTTCAGGTGTATGGTGTAGAAGATTATTTGAATGATTTTTATAATTCTTCTTTAAAAATTGATGATATTACAGAAAGAATAATACAGAGTAATGAAAGTGAAATTGGCATAGAATTTGATTTTAGATACCTTGAAGAAATGAGTATTATTTTAGAATTGATTAAAAAATTAGAATCTATGGGTACATATATATTATAATAGTTTATTGATAGACAGGATATTATAAAATATTTTAACCTCATCAGGAAAGTCCACCACTTCTGTAAGCTGTGGTAATCCCTACTTTATAGACAGTGGTAAGAACTTGCCTGTTTCAACAGGAACCTAAGCTTCTGCTGAAATTCCGCATAATGGTAATAAGGTCATGAGCAAGTAGAGTAAACGGATAAGCTTGTCTGTGGGAAAAACTTGCCTGTCGGTAAAACTTGCCTACCGGCACAACTTGCCCATCGTCAAAACTTACCCATTGGCAGAACTTGTCTATCAGCAAGTGGAATATCCGCTTTGACATAATTTTGAAAGGGGGATTAGCATACTATGGAAAATAGATTGATAGATAGTTATAAGGACTTAGGGTTATATATTCATATCCCTTTTTGTGTGAAGAAGTGCGATTATTGTGATTTTCTTTCGGGACCGGCCAGTGAAGAGACTAAGAGACTTTATGTGAAGGCTTTGATTAAGGAGATTTTTTCTAATAGGGATTTGGCGGCGGAGTACCTTGTTAAGACGATTTTTATCGGTGGAGGTACTCCTTCTTCTATTAATGGGAAGTTTATTGGAGAAATTTTAAAGGCGGTTCGGGAAGTTTTTCGTGTTAGTGGCGAGGCAGAGATTTCCATTGAAGCCAATCCAGGGACGGTGAATGAAGATAAGCTTAAGGAATATAAGAAGGCTGGGATTAACCGGATTAGTTTTGGGCTACAATCGGCGGACAATAGAGAATTAAAGCTGTTAGGGAGAATTCATTCTTATGAGGAGTTTGAGGAGAATTATTTTCTGGCTAGAAAGTTGGAATTTCAGAATATTAATGTGGATTTGATGTCAGCATTGCCGGGGCAAACTCTGGAGATGTGGCTGGGTACTTTAGAGAAGGTTATATCACTAAAACCGGAACATATTTCCGCCTATAGTTTAATTCTGGAAGAAGGGACACCGTTTTTTGACCGTTATAGTGAAGAAGACCAGGACGAGGATTTAGATAGAAAGATTTATGGTAAAACCAGGGAAGTGCTTGAGGCTGCTGGATATTACAGGTATGAGATTTCTAACTATGCAAGACCTGGGTTTGCCTGTAGACATAATTCTTCCTATTGGACAAGAACAGACTATTTGGGTTTAGGATTAGGTGCATCTTCTTTGCTTAATAATGAGAGGTTTCATAATGAAGAAAATATGCAGGGTTATATTGAGAATTCCGAAGACAGGGATAAGATTAGAAAAGATATAGAATATTTAGATAAAAATAAACAAATGGAAGAATTTATGTTTTTAGGTTTAAGAATGACGGATGGCGTTCTTAAGAATAAATTTAAAGATTTATTTGGCGAAGATATTGAAAATATTTATGGAGATGTTTTAAAAAAATCTTATGATGAAGGTTTATTAATGGAGGAGCATAATCATATCTTCCTTACGGAAAAGGGCTTAGATTTAAGCAATATAGTTATGGCTAGATTCTTATTCGATGAATAATTATTTTTTATATCGGATATTATTATCTTATCGCTACAGTTCAGCCTGTAGCATTTCATCTCCCTTTTGTGCAGACCATCCAATCTAACCTTTGGAAACTTTCCAATGGGCATACGTAATGAAGGTTAGATCTGCGGATTTTGTGAAGCGGAGCGGTCTGAACCCACGAAGATAAGGCAAGCAAAAGGAAGATGGAATGCCACAGGCTTAATTTAACATCTTATAAGAATAGCGTAAAAATAACACTTGACAAAGCAAATTGATAGTGTTATTTTATGTATAAAGATGTTAGCACTCCTTGATAGAGAGTGCTAACAACTAAATTGGGGAGTGATTAGATGGCATTGGATGATAGGAAATCAAAGATTTTACAGGCAATTATTCAAAATTATCTTGAAACCGGCGAACCTGTCGGCTCAAGGACTATTTCTAAATTTACCGATTTAAATCTAAGCTCCGCAACCATTCGTAATGAAATGGCTGACTTAGAAGAACTGGGGTATATTCTTCAGCCCCATACTTCAGCAGGTCGTATTCCATCCGATAAAGGATATCGTTTGTATGTAGATACTATGCTGCAGGATAAAATTCAAGAAGTAGAAGATATGAAAGTACTTCTGGTAGATAAAGCAGATAAGATAGATACTTTATTAAAGCAAATAGCTAAGTTACTAGCTGCGAATACCAATTATGCCTCATTAGTTACAAAGCCACAATATCGAAGTAGAAAAGTAAAGTTTATGCAATTAACAGAAGTGGATGAAAATCAAATTCTGGCTGTAATTTTACTGGAAGGTAACATAGTTAAGAACAAAATAATTAATACAGTAGAAAAATTAGATAAAGAAACCATTCTTAAATTAAATATTGTATTTAATACTTACCTTCAAGGATTGGACCTTTCTGAAATTAATATGGCAATTATTCAGAAAATGAAAGAACAAGCAGGTTCATACAGCTGTTTAGTAAGTGATATTCTTGATGTTATTGCTCAGGCAATCAGCGAGGAAAAGAATGTAGAGATTTACACCAGCGGTGCAACCAATATGTTAAAATATCCTGAACTCAATGATATGGATAATGTCTCAGAATTACTTAATACTTTTGAAGAAAAGTATCAACTGACGGAACTTGTAGCTGCTACTCCTGCTGAAGATCCTGAAAAGGGAGAAATTCAAGTATATATTGGAAGTGAGACTCCTGTTGAGGCAATGAAAGATTGTTCTGTTGTTACAGCTACTTATGAACTTGAAGAAGGCATTTATGGAAAGATAGGCATTATTGGTCCAAAGAGGATGGATTATGAAAAAGTAGTCAGTACGCTGCATACACTTATGGTGCAGTTGGATGAAATATTTAAGAAAAAAACTTAACATAAGGAAAGGCGGTAACAAAAGTGGAAGATAAGGATAATTCTATGGAAGAGTTAAAGCAAGATGGAGTTAACCAGAGCGAAGAAATAAAGAATAATATGAAATCAGAAAATGAGAATAATAACTTGGAAAATGAAGATAAAGATATGCAATCCCAACTAGATAATGAAGAAATAACAGATGAAAATCTTGAAGAAGATGATAGTTCAGATGAAGATGAGGATAAGAAGTCTGGAAGGTTCTTCAAAAAGAAGGATAAGAAGAAAGATCCAAAAGATTTAAAGATTGAAGAACTTGAGGATAGGTTAAAGCGTAATTTAGCCGAGTTTGATAATTATCGTAAACGTACAGATAAAGAAAAGTCCCAGATGTTTGAAATGGGTTCAAGAAACATTATTGAAAGAGTTCTTCCAGTGATTGATAATTTCGAAAGAGGACTTGGAACTTTGACGGAAGAAGAAAAAACCAGCGGATTTGCACAAGGCATTGAAAAAATTTATAAACAGTTAATGGATACCCTGACAGAAGCTGGACTAAAACCAATAGAAGCAACTGGAAAGGAATTCGATCCGAATTATCATAATGCAGTAATGCATGCAGAGGATCCTGAAATGGG
>CALDJN010000165.1 GCA_937901695.1 uncultured Anaerocolumna sp. | reverse complement strand
CATAACAACGGTATGTATACTAGCAAAAGATAAAACATTGATTATTAAAAAATATACTCCTTATTTCTGAGGTTATCTTTTCTTCATGGACTAATTTAGGTATTTCTTGCATGGAATATATACTAAACTTATCATCTCCAAAAGCACATACTGTATCATTATCCAGGAACTCCAGATTTGCTATCATTGTTTTCCCGCAGTCAAAGGCTCCCACGGTTCTATCTTCATAGTTCTGGCCAACCTTTCCATAGTTATAAAAAGTTAATTTACTTTGCACTTCTCCACTATTAATAGCTATGTAACTAGTCACCAATTTTCTTCCATCCCCCGATAAAGCTATATCAATAGGGAAACCATCTTTTGAAGCTACAGTTCTATTTCGTACCAGCTCATTGCCTTCTTTATCATAAACATAAATGTAATTAGTTTCCTTTCCTTCCATTAGGACTGCAATTACACCTTGATTAGCAACTTTAACATCTATAATAGGTTTTAGTACTTCCACAGTGTTTACATCACCTTGCTCATTGAATATTTCAACTGTTTTATATCCTCGATCAGCAATAGCTACAAACTTCTCCGAAATATCTACAATAGGATCCTTCATTTGATAAGTACCATTCCAAAGCATATTGCCAGCAGCATCCATTGCCATGGCTCCATCTCTACTGTATCTTAATGCTCCACCTTGATAACTTATATACTTAGCCGAAGTACTGTCTTCTCTTTTCGTTGTATTGATTACCTGATAACCGGAATAACTCTTTTGTAAAACAAATTTCAATGCAATTATAGCTATTGCAATGCCTAACAGTATTAAAAGTACAGTAATAAATATTTTTACATGCTTTTTCTTTTGCACTTTTATTTCATAGCTCCCTAACTGCCTCTTATTAAACTTAATTGCCATGATTTCTACCTCTTATATTTATTTTTCAGGCTCTATCCCCAAACCCATTTACATATGTAGACTGTTCAATATAGTTCTGCCTTTATTCCTTGTCTAATTATAACTTATTTTGGTTATGATATCACTATCTTTTTTCTAATTAGGAAATAGTACTTATTTTCTTGATAAAAAACAGGTATGATAATTTGAATATTTGCAGTAAGATGAATCCTGGTGGGGAATAAAATACCACAGTTTTTCACTTTATGGTACAAATAATTTCAAACGTCATACCTGTATCTGGACAAAGAGGATATTCCTACTTGCCTGTAGGAAAGTTTTACCTGTAGGAAAGTTTTACCTGCAGGAAAGTTTTACCTGTAGGAAAGTTTTGCCTATAGGAAAGTTTTGCTTTTAGGAAAGCTCTTCCTGTAGGCAAGTCTCTGGGGCTGTTGCAAAAATGTCATTCCTATGAAAGTGTGTCATTCCTATGAAAGTATGTCATTTCGTTGAAAGCATGTCACTCCTATTAAAGTATGTCATTCTGAGCGTAGCGAAGAATCCCCTTCATTCATTGTAGTGCTATTTAGCATTATAATTCTCCGAGCTTATAATTCAACATGGCTGAACTAGGCGAAGAATCTAAATAATCTATGTTTTCTGAGATTCTTCGCCGTTGGCTCAGGATGACATATGATAAATTAAGGACTTTTTGCAAGAATATTTGTGGTACTATTAATTTATGGCATTATTGATTTATGACACTATTAGTTTTTGATACTATTAAGTTATGGCACTATTAATTTTTGCCCCGTATATATTTTATTCTCATCTTCTATTCCATTTAAATCTTTTATCTTAGAGATGTAATTAGCAGAATTATAAAGCTTATAACTAATACCTGCCAAAGAATCTCCTTGTTTTACCACATAGTATTTAATTTCTTTTGCAGTTTCTTTTGTTTCCTTAGGTTTCTCTTTTGCCGGTTCCTTGGTAGGTGTCGGGGTTGGTTCCTTAGTAGGTTGTGGAGTTGGTTCCATCTTACCTTGCCCTTGATTTTCTTGCTTTTGGTCTCTTGGCTCTTGATTTTTTTGCTCCTGACCTTTTGGCTCTTGATTTTTTTGTTCTTGACCTTTTTGTTCTTGACCTTTTTGCTCCCCGTCCTTGTTAGCAGCACTTTCATAAGCATCATTTAGCTTTTCTTCCGTATTCCCTCCTTGACCTTGCTCTTTCTTATCGGCTGCTATATCACCGGGTATGGTTTCAACTTCTACTGTATCCGATTGGGAGCCTGTTGACCCTGTTTTCGATGTTTCTACCTTCTTGTCAGCTTCCAGTGTTTCATCCATATTCATTTGTTTTTGCTCATCTTTCCCTTTAGAGCCCAAATTAGATACTTCTTGAGCGTCATTAGAATTTCCATGATTTACGCTTTCTTTACCATTCTCATTTTTGTTTAAGTTTTCTGATATAGCGTAAAGGGCCGCTTCCATATCCCTCATCTTTTTATAATTATTTAGCATAGTTCCTGCTATTACCAGAACAATAATTGCAAGCAGAGTACTGGCTCCATATAATAGCCGTACTACACTTTTATCATCTACCTTCAATTGTTTAAGCTCATTTTTTTCTTGTATCACATTTCTGATTTTTCTGGTAGTCTGATCTTGATTATTGATTTCTTCACTAACTACATTTTTTAAATCTATCATGTAGTTCTGCATTTCTTCATTTTTTTCATAATATATATAATAGCCAGATTGCTTTACCAATTGATTATTCTCAAACAGGTAGAAGAATTCTTCTTTTTCTAAAGAATCAATTTTTAATAGTGCTTTATCAGGTCCATTAAAGTTTTCCATGTGAACCTTACGAAGAGTTTCCTCACTATCTAAGTAAAAACCAGAACCGGTCAACGCCCAGCCAACTATCTCAATATCGGTAAAATACTTTTTTATGTTCTCGTAAATACTTGTCCAACTTTCATCGGTAAAGGTAATTCCATTACTAAAGTCTGTATGTTCCATTTCTACAGCACCTTTAATAAATATATGTTTTCTTTCTTCTGTACGTACAAAATAACCGAGTAAAACTGCTATGTTGCAGCTAGCCGGTTCCCTTTGGCCCATTTGTTTCATAAAGGTCATAACATAGTCTTCTACATAAATGATTTTATTATGAGTTGGGATGCTCCCAATCTGTCTTATGTTCTTAGGTAATTTATAGGTTCCACCATACATCGCGTCATCAGTTTTTTTCCCACCATATGTATTATTATGCCCAGCGTCCATTCGTTATTTCCCTCCTAAACTTTACGCCCTAAGATTTTTCTAATAAAAGTTTATCTTTTACTAATAAGACAAAGCTTTCATATTTTATCTGTAATCGTAACATAGGCTGAGTAATAATTATGTCACAATAGTACACTTGGTTTTCTGATATTATAATTTTCATATTTCTTTATTCGTCTTGGTTCTATTGATTCTACTATATTTCCTTCTTATTTCAGTAAATATAAATAGAATTTTTTCTCTTTTTGGTGAATTTTGACCTGAACTTTCTAATCAAAAATCAGACTATTTTGAATATTAGGGGTAATACTTTGAATATTACAGAATATGGATGTATTAGTACAGGTTTATTGGAGGGCTTAATGAATAAAGAGTTAGAGATTGATAAGAAGTTATATTATTTTAATACGAAAGATCGTTATTCTGTGTATGATTTTAGTAATGTTCTATTTGATTTAATACAGAAAAATATTAATAAAAAGAGACAGGTTGTATTCTTATGTATTGGTTCAGACCGTGCAACCGGCGATTGCTTAGGACCTATTGTTGGATATAAATTAGAAAAGCTGCAAAAATCTAATATAATTTTATACGGGACTTTAGAAAAACCTGTTCACGCAAAAAATCTACACGATACTATGGACCATATTAACCAGTATCATCGTAATGCTCTGGTGATTGCTATTGATGCCTCCTTAGGAAAGTCTGCACACATAGGCTATATAACAGTAGGAGAAGGTCCATTATTACCCGGAGCCGGAGTGGATAAGAATTTGCCTCCGGTAGGTGATATCTTTATTACCGGTATCGTTAATTTCTCCGGAATGTTGGATCATATGCTGCTGCAGACAACACGTCTTAATATTGTTATGATTTTAGCAGATTATATCTGTAAGGGTATTAATTATTGTTTTTATAAACTTAATCAAAGGTAATTAAATAAAATGAGGCTTTTGCAAAATAAAAATGCCAGTTTGAATGACAACACTTTCATGGCAATAACTGTTGCAACAGCCTCTAATTTTTAATTTATTTACTTTCGTTTTGGGTATAAAGCTTTATTGCTTCTGATATGGTAGACAGGCCATTATCTGACATTACATCAGCAAGCATATCCAGTTTTTCTATGGACATAAATTCCTTACCTAAGTAAACCTCATAATTACTGGATATTTCCATGATCAGATTCTTAATATTTTCTTCTAACATTCTGATTTCGTTATAGGTATTATCATATTCATCCTTAAGAGCTTTGATTTCTTCTGCGTATCTTAACTTAATCTCTTCTCCAATAACAAATCGAGTTGTATTTTCAAATAACGTTAGGGCATCTTGCTTTTTCTCTGTAATAGAGTTAATTTCCTCCTCCAGCTCTTGTAATTCATTATTAAATTTATCTAAATCATATTTACTTTCATCTTTATCCTTTAGTATTTTCTTTTTTATTTTATTCTGCTGCTTCTTATTCGCTGTTATATTACTACGTATTAATCTTACTTTTCGTATTGCCTCTATATGCTTATCTTTAATATTATTTTCAATAAGCATATAAGGCACACCAAATAGAATAACACTAAGAACATATATAATAAGCAGGTATACCAGCTTTTCTACTGGAAGTATGACAAAATAAATCAAGCTTGGTATTCCCAATAAAATGATTAAAAGAGTCAATAATATAATAAAGAAATCTCCTATTCCTTTTGGCAAGTAAAGTGCATAAAATAATCTGGAGTTATAGAAGGAAGGGATTTTATCTTGTTTAAATATACTTTTCGTTTCCCGTACCATCTGCTTTTTCTCTTCACGTAAATCAGCAGTCTCCAGCGCAATTCGCTCTTTTACTTTTGCACTTTTTGATTTCTCTTTTTTACCGCGAATTTTTTTCACTCTGGAACGAAGGTTATCTATCTGAGAATTAAATGTAGATTCAATCTCTTCTTTCCGTTTTTTTGTAGTGGAAACAATCTCATCTGTTAAGGCTTTTTCCTTACTTTGAATTTCTTTTTCCAGTTTTGATTCTGCCGCCAGGAGGCTTTCTTTCTTTTCTTTGTTACTATTTAATTCTATAACTTTCCCTTTTATAGTCTGTAAGACTTCTATTCCACCGGATAATATATTTCCGTCCACAATTTACCTCCTATGCAAGTTAATTAATTTGTCACAGGCTGAACTGCAACATTAATTTTTCTTTTTTGGTAATAATATTCCTATCTTTGCATTTATTAACTCGATTTTACTCGTTTTCATAAAAAAGGTCAAGAATTAATTAGATTCCTTGCAACCTTCGGCTTCATACGCAATTTTATTTCAAAAATGTAAAAAGTCATCCATTTCCCATAACTTTATCTTGTAAAGTTATAAAAACAGATGGCTTAGCTGGCACAAGCTAATATACTACCTATTTTATGTATAGTTTAAACAAATACGCCTACCCTAAATTATGTAAAATTCGTAAAAATTGTATTTAAACATTGTTAAGTTTCTAACCTAGTTGGAATTGTAAGTGGTATTCCTGCATAAATCTTCTTCCTTATCGTTGCTTATTTTATGTACTTTTTATACAAATATGTATGCCTTAAATTATATATAATTAACAAAAACATTGTCAAAATATTGTTAAATTCTTAACTTGATTAGGGATAATAAAAGGATTAAAGTATCTGAAGTATTAACTAGAAGACGAAAGGGCGGTAGAAAATATGTCTACTAATGAAAAAAAAGAAAAAGGATTACAAAAAAGTCTGGCATTGATTTTCGTTTACACAGTAGCGACAGGTTCTATTTTTACTTATGTAAGTTATTGGGACTCTGTATTTTTCACATACTGTGGTGCCGGTACATTCTTAG
>CALDJN010000164.1 GCA_937901695.1 uncultured Anaerocolumna sp. | reverse complement strand
ATTTACAAATAGGATTTTCTTTTTCATTTATTTTAAATCTATCCTTTTTAGTTTTTTCTTTCTGCCTTTTTAGGTTTTTCTTTCTACCTTTTTAGTTTTCTCTTTCTGCCTTTTTAGTTTTTTCTTTCTACTTTTTAGGTTTCTCTTTCTACCTTTTTAGTTTTTTCTTTCTGCCTTTTTAGGTTTTTCTTTCTATGGGAAGGTGAATCCAGCTTCCAAATATTACGTCATACTTATAAGGTACATATTTTTCAAGACCACTGCATTGATAAAAAGTTATTTCGCCAAAATATACTTTTCCATTAATATCATAAAAATCACACCGAACATGAATGAAATCTTTTGATAACTTTTTGCATAACTCAATCATTTCCTCAAAGCCTTTCGGTTTCTCTATTGTTCTCTCACTACTTTTGTAATAATTAATTACCGGTAATTTCTTAAAGTTCATATCAAATATATCTGATCTGGGATCTGACTCTCTACCCGATATAATATCTACTGTTTTAGGCTGACCATGATAACATAAAAATTTGTAGTCTTTCAGTTCTGTTCCTGATTCATCCACCATGTATTTTTCTGCAATAATCCTCGGTTTTATATTCTTATATACCCATTCTCTTGAATTGATATAATAGTTTCTTCTTAGATACCGGTTCATTTTTTTACGTGCAGCTTCCAAATCAAACTGACTCTTATCTTTGCAAATAATAATTCCACCGGAATCGTGGGTACATTTTAATATAAATTGATTGGGTAATGTATCAAAATCTATACTTTCAAATCGATTCCATACTCCCAACAGTGGAATTAAATATTCTTTGCCTATGGTCTTTGCAATGTATTTTCTAACTTCATATTTATCTACTAATTTTGTATATTCCGGGTTTCTGTCATATAGCTTTAACCATTGAACCTTTTCATTATATGTCTTAGGATTTTTAAGATTTAATGGCTTTCCCATTCTATTTCTAAATAGTATTTTAAGATATGCTTTGTCTAGCCATAATGTTCCATATAATATTCTTCCTAAAGCGTAAATGAAATACAAACCCGGTTCTTTTATAAATCGTTTTAATAAATCCCTCATTCTCCAATTCACCTATTCTTTAAATTTAAAATATGATTCTTCGCCCAATTCAACTTCGTTGAATTTTTGCTCAGAATTATCACGCACCACAATGAACGAAATGGATTCTTCGCCCAATTCAACTCCGTTGAATTTTTGCTCAGAATGACATGCTTTCATAGCAATGACAGTTTTGCAACAGTCCCTTCATAATTAGTTGAAGACTTTTGGCACTCAAATCAAATATTAATCTAAATATTCTTTATTCAAAACTGCTCTCCATTTATCTATAATTTTATCTGTATCTAAATGTTTGATTATTTTTCTATTTTCCTTGCTCATTGACTCTTGCAATTCTGGGCTACTAAGAATTTTAACCATTGCTTTAGCCAGTTCCTTTTTATCATTCCTTGGAACTACATAACCATTTACACCATCTTTAATTAATTCTTTTGCTACTCCGGTGGGAAAATCCGTAGAAATAACAGGGAGTCCTGAAGCCATAGCTTCCACTAAAGCATTGGGAAATCCTTCGTAATCAGAGGTCATAACAAAGAGTTTGGCATCATTCACACTTTGCATTACGTTATTTTTTATACCCATTAAGAATATATTGTTTTCTATATGAAGGTCATGGATTTTTTTATTTAGATTATTATATTCCGGTCCCTGTCCATATATCTCAACAATATAATCTGAATAGCCGCTCTTAATTTCTTGAAAACCTTCCATTAATAAAATAAAATTTTTTTGCGTATTTAACCTGCCTACTGCAATAATGGCATTTCGTCTTTTTTCAGGTACCGTTTGTGCTACACATTCCAGGTTAACAGGATTTGGTATAATCTTAATATTTGCCTTTCCACCTAATTTTCTAAAATAATTTCCTACTCTTTTACTTTGACATACTAAGCAATCTGCTTTAGGGTAAATGAATTCACAGATTTTTTTAATGGTATTTCCTCTTTTTAAAGGGTCGGCCCGCTCTGATATAACCACGGGTACATTTCTTACAAATAACAGGCGGGTGATAACAGCTAATAGATTAGAATAGGTTAAAAATGATAATACAACATCCGGCTTATAGGTTTTTAAATAGTGTAAGTAGTAAAAAAAGCCCTTGATACCACTTAAAATAAGCTTTAGTACACGAATTAATTTATACTTTGACTGGATATTGCCCTTTGTTCCTACTATCTTTACCCTTGAATCAAGCCTATAAGCACTACTGGAATCCTTCAAAGTAACTATTAATACTTCATTTCCTCTCTTAGCAAATTCATTGGCTATTGTTGCCATAACCCGTTCGGCACCGCCCATTACCATACCTGTAATTAGAAATAAATATTTCTTTGTTTTATATTGATTCATCCTAACCTCTATGCTTTATTTTTATAAATCCTTTATTTTTATAAACCCTTTATTTTTATAAACTCTTTATTTTTTATAAACTCTTTACAGAATACCAATTTTCTTTAATGAAATTATCAATTAAATTTAATACTGACATAGGATTTGTATTCTCCCATTGCACAATATCTGCTGTGCCTTCATAGTAAGCCTTGATGGCGGCACCTAAATCCTCCATATTATAAACGGATAATACATATTTATTTGATGCAAAAGCTTCGTTAATTTGTATTTGATGATTATTTATATGCTCCCCATATTTCTCCAACCTGGTTACTGCAATAACCTTCTTTTTGGCATTTAAGGCTTTCATAATAGAGCCTGATGCACCATGGCTAATAACTATATGAGCCTCATTGATTTTTTTATTAAATTCTTCTTCCGATATAAAGTCTTTATAAGGGAAATGTTTTGGCTTGTATGACGAAGCACCAATCTGGGCAAAAATATCCTCCTGAATGATTCCTTCCTCCCACAATTCATCCAACTTTGCAAATAGGCGGTTAAATTGATAGTTTCTAGAACCTACGCATACAAAAATCAATACAAACACCCCCCGTAGATTGCATTTTTATAAAACTTTTTCTGGGATTCCCATTGAACTATGAATAAGTCCGTATGCTTCTCCATTCTTTTTCCTGCTTCCGTAGGCATATTAGCCCTGCCAAAGGTTTCGATGAATATAAACTTTTTGTGAAAAATAATGGATAATAAATAAAAGGGATAGGCAATCATAGTACCCGTAGTAATAATAAAGTCAGGGCGTTCTTTTAACCAAATGAATAATGCATAAATTGAATTATACAGCATCTTCAATGGCATCCATTTGTCTTTCAAATCAGTCTGTTTCATAAAATACTTTGCATTTTCCCCAACCTGGGTTTTCTCAGTAATAAAGAAGCCACAATATTTATCTATTAGTGGCTGCAACTTTTTAAGCTGTTCCCAATGTCCTCCTGAAGAAGAAACGAGACATAGTTTGGGCTTACGGTTATGTTTACCTTTAAATTCATTATTTGTCTCTATTTTTTTCTTTACCTTTTCTAATTTTCTTTTCATTCTATTTACTATATGACGGCTCCCCTTAATTATGTCTCTATAAGCTTAAAATTTTTCCATAGGACTTTAGCATTTCTATAGTGCTTAATATTTTCATTGAGTTTTAATATTCCATGAGTCTTTAATATTCACATAGGACCTTAATGTCTCCATATAGCTTTGATATTCCTATGAGACTTTAATAGTTCCACAGGGCTTTAATAGTTTCATAGAGCTTTCCGTAAACCCTTAAAGCTTTACCTACCTAGAACCTTTTCCAAATAGTACAACAGCTACTGTCTTTAGCAATATCTTTATATCTAACTTAAATGACCAGTTATCGATATATTCCAAGTCCAGCTTAACCACTTCTTCGAAATCCTGAATGTCATTTCTTCCACTACCCTGCCATAATCCTGTCAATCCACATTTAAGAGCCAGCCTCCGCTTATGCCTTCCTTCGTACATAAGGAACTCAGCTTCTGTAGGCGGTCTGGTTCCTACTAAACTCATATCTCCCTTTAGGATATTAAAGAACTGTGGAAACTCATCAAGGCTTGTTTTTCTCATAAACTTACCTACTTTTGTAACTCTTGGATCATTTTTCATTTTAAACATAAAGCCACTCATTTCATTTTGATTCATCAATTCTTCTTTACGCTTTTCGGCATCCATATACATAGAACGAAATTTATAAATTTTAAAACGTCGTCCGTTTTTACCTACTCGTACTTGTGAAAATAATATTGGTCCGGGTGATTCTAATTTAATTGCCGGAGTTAAGAGTATAATCAATAATAAAGTTAATACGCATCCTACTATTCCTCCCACAATATCCATAAACCTTTTCATATGAATTTGGGATTCCTTTAATAAACGTGTACTAAAGCTTAGAGCATAGTACCCACTTATTTTTCCAACTATTTTCTCACGTACCTTTAATCCAAATGTATTAATACTTAGGTTAACGGTTGCTCCCATATTTACAAATTCAAGTATTGTTTCGTCTAAATTAATAGATAAAGAGGAGTCGCTAGGAAGATATATGAATACTCCATCTACTACTTCTTGTCTGGCTACTTCATACATATTCATTATATTTGCCTTAACAGGTATTCCTTCAATCATTTCTCCCATTAATTGCCTGTCCAATATAGTTAAATAGGTAACTTGATACTTCCAATCATTTTCTTTTCGAAATCTATCTAAGACTTCTTTAGCCTTATCAGAAGTGGTTATTATCATAAGCTTAATGCTGGCGCCACTTTTTTTATAAACAGCAAGTAAAAGAATCTTAAAATATAACCTGGCTAAATAATTTATCAATATATTAAGTGTAAAAAAAGTTAAGAAAAATAATCTGGAATAGGTTGCTCCTTCCTGAAAAACAAACATTATGAAAGTAAGAATTGCAGCAAGCAAACAATTTATTTTAATAACTGAAATTAGTTCCTCAAGGAACCCACGCTTAAAAATTCTACTATAGGTATCATATGCATAATATATTGCTATATATAAAAGAAGGATAAATATAAACGCAAATCCATACATATTTCTAACCCAATATTCTGTTATTCCTCCATAAAGTATCCAGGTTGTAACAAAGAAAGATAATAAAATACAGCATAAATCTACTGCCAGCAGATATTTATTTGGGACACTTTTTTTAATGAAGTTCATATATCTCTTCCTTTATAAATAATTGATTTTTCTTAGCAATGCATAAACATATATGAAATAAAAAAAACATTACAGCCAGTACAGATAAATATATAGTAAAATCAAAAAACTCCTGTTTAAATAAACTTTCGCCTAAGTAAAAATAATTTCCATTCATATCAGATACCTTCTGTATACCCCCTTGTAGATTATGCACTAACTTTAATCCACAAATTTTATATATTTGTTCTGTTATATTTAAAACTATTTCCCTGGAATCCAGTGACATGTTTTTAATATTACTTTCTTTTTCCAAATTCATAATTGCAGTAATGTCTTTCGCTTTATCTTCCAGCTGGGATAAAGTTTCTAATCCTAATTCCACTTCTCCACTGTTAAGATATCTTTTTAAATATTCATAATATTTTTCTTTTAAAATATTGGACTGAAAATTTGATGTAAAAGCAGTATTAATAAGTATATTTAAAATAGCATTTTCCGTTTCATTTAAATTTTCATCTTCTATATGTATTTCGTTCATATATGCTTCTATTATTTTATCAGCTTTATTTAATGAACTGATTTTTGCAATTATTCCTATGCAAACAATAATCAGCAGTATACCTATGGTAATGCCAGAAAGCATATTACGTTTATTCAGCAAAAACACCTCTTTTTTGATTCTATTGTTTATTATATGACTTAAGTCGTTGAATAGTTACTATTTACAGTTTGCCATCCCGATTATAGTCTGTCATTCTGAGCCTATTCGGCAAAGCTGAATTAGGGCGAAGAATCTCAATTATACAAGCAAGGCACGTAAAAGTAAGATGGCATCCCACAAGCTAAACCGTGACAATTTATTAAATAAGTCAGGCTAAGATGGAAGCTTAATCCAGCTTCCTATTTCTTCTTCTGCTTCTATTGGGTTAATCCTTAGAAAACCAGAGTCACTGATGAAAGTTAATTCACCAAAATATATTTGAGAATTCAATATATATAAATCCACTCTAACATGTATAAAACTTTCAGATAAAATTCTTGCATACCTTAATAATTGATTTAATTCCTTGGGCTTTTCTATCGTTAAATTTGGATCAATTTCCTTCGTGGATATATTCTTGATAGGGTTCCATTCCAAATCATATATATTACTCCGGTGATTCGTAAATCTATCTACATGTGCAATGATATATTTGGGCTTCCCATGAAAGCAATATATTTTATAATCCACTGGAGAATAACCTTTCCCATCATCAAGAAATTCTTCTATGACAATCCTTGGTCTTATGACTCCATAAAACCATTCACCATAGCATGGAAGATACTTTTCTTTTAACCTTAGCTTTAGCGCCCTAATAGTTTTTGGAATATTTAATCTGTTTTTATCCTTACAAATAATAACCGTTCCGCTTCCATGTGTAACTTTTATTACAAATTGCTGGGGTAGGTCTTTAAATGGAATATCATTGGGGTTATACCCTTCCCAAAGTAACTTTGTAAGTATATTTTCACATCCACATTCTTTTACAAACTGCCTTACTTCATATTTATCTGCACATATTGGTAATAGTTTATTTTTATAATTAAGTTTCATCCATTGAAGTTTTTCAGAATAGGTCTTTGGATTTTCTAAATTTAACTTTCTATGGGTTCTCAAACGATATAAGATTTTAAGATTTAATTCTGGATTTATTCTATATAATAGGTTCATAGGTGTTAAAATGAAATTTTTTACCCTTTTATTCATTCTATATATCTCCATAATAATTATTTAGTCAAAGCGGATATTCCGCTTCCCTGCAGACAAGTTTATCCGCTTACACTACTTGCTCATAACCTCATTATCTTCTTTATGCAAAGGCAGTCTAATCCAGCTGCTTATCTTTTTCTCCATTTCTTTTGGAGAAATAGTCCCAAATCCGGCTTCATCAGCGAAAGTTAATTCTCCAAAATATATTTTAGAATTCACTATATATAAATCTACTCTTACATGAATAAATTCTTTTGATAGTAATCTGGCGCACTCTAACAATTCATCTAATTCCTTTGGCTTTTCTACATGTACATTAGGATCAACATACCTGGCAGTAATGGGAAATGGTTTCCATTCCAAATCATACATTTTTCTACGATGATTTGTGAATCTATCAACATGGGCTGCAATATATTTAGGCTTTCCATGAAAGCAAAATATCTTATAATCAATAGGAACTTTACCTGTTCCATCATCCAGATATTCTTCTATAATAATTCTTGGTTTTATAACTTCATAAAACCATTCACCATAGCAGGGAAGATACTTTTCTTTTAACCACCGTTTTAATTTTTTAATTGTTTTTGGAATATTTAATTGACTTTTATCCTTACAAATAATGTTCCATCCACTTCCATGTGTGACTTTTATAACAAATTTCTGGGGTAAGTCATCAAATGGTATAGCATTAGGGTCAAACCCTTCCCATAATAATTTTATAAGTATACTTTCAAGACCGCACTTTTTTACATATTGTCTTACTTTATATTTATCTGCACATATTGGTAAAAGTTTATTTTTATAATTAAGTTTAAGCCACTGTACTTTTTCAGAATATGTTCTTGGATTTTTTAGATTTAACTTTCTTCCGGTTTTCAATCGGTATAGAATCTTTAAGCTTAATTCAGGTTTCATTCTATATAATAAGTCCATAGGCGCTAAAATAAGTTTCTTAAACCCCATATTCATTTCCTATATCTCCTTTATATGAATTAAAAAAATAGTTACTATTGAATCAAATTTCATAGCATAGTTACATTTTGGGTTGGTATGTTTATTCTTTACTCAATATATGATGGAACCGTATATAATAGTATTTGTACTTTTTGATATTACTAAATAAATATCCGTTTATCGCCACAACTCATCAGACGCAATCCACGTCCACAATCACATTTATTAAAACTCCATAATCCTTGAATACACCCGGAAATTTCCCACCTTCTAGGCTCGTCAAATCGAAAGTTGAATGGATGAATAAAAAAACTATACACGCTGTATGCCAAAGGAAATTACGTAGGACTTATGATTATCTTCAAAAAATATGAACGGGCAAAATGGTTTTCAAGAATGGAAACATTAGCGTCAAGTTTAAATTTGCCGGCGAGTTCCACAGAATAGCGGAATATATTGAGGTCTACATCAGACCGCCGTGGCTGACCTCAATGCCATTTCATATTGCAAGTTTTCCTAATATATATGATTCATATTTTCCCTATTACAAAAAAGCACCTGAAAATTACTTCTCAGATGCTTTATAATTTATATAATATTTTGAAAATCTAAGGACATATTACCTAACCTTTTAATTTACTTCATTAGACTAAACCTTATAGTATCATGGTTAATTGAATTCTCTTCTTTGCTAAATCTTATAATATCATGGTTAATTGAATTCCCTTCTTTGCTAAATCTTATAATATCATGGTTAATTGAATTCTCTTCTTTGCTAAATCTTATAGTATCATGGTTAGCTGAATTCTCTTCTTTGCTAAATCTACACTCATTACTTTAACATCCACAATGTCTCCTACACTTACTACATCCAATGGATGTTTCACGAACTTTTTATTGGTAAGCTGTGATATATGAACCAGACCATCCTGATGAACTCCGATATCAACAAAGGCACCAAAATCAATTACATTACGAACAGTTCCTTTTAATATCATACCTTCTGTCAGGTCTTTCATTTCTAATACATCCGTTCTAAGAATTGGTTTTGGCATCTCATCACGAGGGTCTCTTCCTGGCTTTTCTAACTCTTTGATGATATCATCTAAGGTTATTTCTCCAATACCCAGTTCATCTGCCATGGCTTTTTTATTTTTAATTTGTTTACCTAAATTACTTAGCCCACCTGCTTTTATATCTTCTGGAGAACAGGATAATTTCTGCAGAAGACTATTGGCTGCTTCATAGGATTCCGGATGGACACTGGTAAAATCCAAAGGATTATCTCCATCAAGAATTCTTAAGAAACCAGCACATTGTTCAAAAGCCTTAGGTCCAAGCTTTGGTACCTTAAGAAGTTGTCTTCGGTTGGTAAAACGTCCATTTTCCTCACGATAAGTAACAATATTCTTTGCAATAGCTTTTGATATGCCAGATATATATTCAAGTAAGGAAGCAGAGGCAGTATTTAAATCTACACCTACTTTATTTACACAATCTTCTACTACCCCGGTTAGGGCTTCTGATAATTTCTTCTGGTTCATATCATGCTGATATTGCCCAACACCTATGGACTTTGGGTCAATTTTCACAAGTTCTGCTAATGGATCCTGAAGTCTTCTTGCTATAGAAGCTGCACTTCTTTGTCCCACATCAAAATTGGGAAACTCTTCTGTTGCTAATTTACTTGCAGAATATACTGAGGCACCTGCTTCATTTACAATAATATAAGATACATTGGTATTCATCTCTTTTAGCATATCTGCAATGATAAGTTCAGATTCTCTTGAAGCTGTACCATTACCAACAGAGATTAAAGTAATACCATACTTCTTAATAAGTGCCTTAACTTTGCTTTTTGTTTCCTCAATTTTATTCTGTGGTGCTGTTGGATAAACAACCACCGTATCAAGTACTTTACCAGTCTCATCTACAACAGCCAGTTTACAACCCGTTCGAAAAGCTGGGTCCCATCCTAATACCACTTGTCCTACAATTGGAGGCTGCATAAGAAGCTGCTCTAAGTTCTTTCCAAATACTTTAATTGCACCATCTTCTGCTTTTTCTGTTAAGTCATTACGAATCTCACGTTCAATTGCCGGTGCAATAAGACGTTTATAACTATCTTCAATGGTAGCTTTTAAAAGTTCTGCGGTATATGGATTCTCGCGTGTTATCATTTTCGTCTCAAGGAACCTAAGTATTCTGTCCTCCGGAGCTACAATCTTAACTGTCAGCACTTTCTCATTTTCACCACGATTTAATGCCAGAACTCTATGACC
>CALDJN010000163.1 GCA_937901695.1 uncultured Anaerocolumna sp. | reverse complement strand
CTCCTTAAGTTTGTCATATCTATAATATGCCTCATTAAAATAATTCTCTTTGAATTATATTTATATTCAACATTTGGTAAAATATTATTAAAATGATTATAGCAAAATATTATATTAAGTCAATAGGATTAATATGATTATACCCTAACCAAAACTTTATTTTACTTTCTAGCTAAAAGCTATTCATCTTAGTTTTTATTAACTCATTATATCTTCTATTAAATAAATCACAATCTTCTTCATTTATAAAAATATTACCAGGTACTGGATTGTACTTTGGAATATCTATATATTTCAAAGCTCTTCTTGCTGCTTTAAGCTGTGTTATTTTATTATTTTCTGGTAAGCAAAGCCCGCCTTCAATCCCAGTAGTTTTAAATGAACTATTGAAATCAAATAAAGGATGTAAGCAAAGTACTTGATTTTCCTCATCTACAAGAAATCCCCAATTGCCAAGGTGTCTGTCATTATTTCCAACTAGATAATCAGCTAGGTTCATGTAGGCGTATCCCATTGAATCTAATTTTATTGTAAAATCTATTAAACTAATATCCTTGTTAATACACCATATTTCCATATCCTGAGCAGACACCATGCTGGTTTTCTTATCAGTTATACATTTACATAAACTTGTCTTTTCACCATCGTAGAGACTGTAAAAATATTTAAGATGTGGTATTCTAAGCATATCCAGTATGGATGAGGCTGTTACTTCCTTGTCCACAGAACCTTCTACATCAGCTTTATATAAGTATAAACCATCATCTAATCTTTTCCATGCCTTTGGGTAATAACCTTGTACATTAATGTCTTGTGAAACTAAACCTTGTGTTTGTAGAGTTAAATTTTTACCATGCAACGCCACATCAAATATAGCTTCATTTAGCAAATTATCAAATATGTTAATGCTATCCCAATCCGTATTTTCATCATCTTCTTTTGTCCAATAAATATCAGATACACTAACTGAATGATATTTCATTACAATTTTAGCCCGTTCTATATCTGTAGTGCTTTGCTTTAAATTAAGGTAATTTAATATTTCTTTAATGTACTTTCTTTTTATCGGCAGCATTCTATTAGATAACCAATTATAAAGATTTATTAAATTATTAAAATTATCTTGTTTATCCAAGTATAACCCATATGGCATTAGTTTTGGATTTATAATATTTATCTCTCCACTACTTGTATTTATTTCTAATACAGGTTGTTCCCCAAACATTAGTATCATTTATTATCACCCCATTTTTAATGTTTCTTTGCTCCTGTTACTTTAAATCCCACTCTAAATCCTGTTTTTTTAGTTTTATAATTTCTGTTCACTAACGATTCTTTCTAATTCTAAAATTTCCGCCGGAGTTAAAGGTTGATTTTTTAAATACTCTGTAAGAAATGTATTTAAAGAACCGTTGTATAATTTATTAAATAAAGCTTTTGTTTCAATATTTTGAACGGTGCGTTTTGAAATACATGCTTTGCACAAAAATCCAGGGTCTTCTCTTTTTACTGCTCCTTTATCTATTAAGCGATTGATTACGGTATATGTGGTATTTTTTTCCCAACCTATGTATTCTTTGATGATTTTAGCTATATCTTTTGCAGCTAAAACTTTATTGGACCATAATAACTCCATAATATTTAATTCACCTTCATGTAGTCGTATTTCACTCATTACTGCTCCTATCCGCCTGATATAGATATTTCGTAGGCTCTTAAAAATTAGTCTATGTTCTATATAAAAAATTCACTTAGCAGGAACCATTCACTTCTAGAATTATTCCATTAAAATGAATCATAATAAAGGATTTCCGTACATACTACATCAGTAGAATGTAACAAACATGGTTAAAATAATTACAACAAAGTTAAGATTTTATAGTAAAGTCAAGTGTTTTATTAAATCCTATTTCCATTCATAATTCAAAATAAAGAATTCATAAATATTGAATTCTTTATTTTGAAAAACATAAAAAATATAGGCTCTACAATTGTCGAATGCAATAATATAAATAGTCGAAATATAAACTACTTGTGTAGACAAGCCTTAATGAATTTATTCTATCTCAATAGAATCCAATTGTCAACCATATTTACCAAAATTTATGAAACATCACACTGAAAATAGCATAATTGTACCAACAAAAAAAGCTTAGTTATCTTGTGCAACTAAGCTTTATATACAAAAGACTGCATATATTGGTACATATTTTATTTCACCTGAATATTCAAAATTTCTGGTTGAGATTTTAATTGCTTCTTTTACGTGATTGCATTTTGTTTTAAATACGCTTAAGTTTTTAGAACGTGTAATATCACCGGTTTTAACTTCTATTGGCAGTATTTGATTTTCTTTATAAAGAATAAAATCAATTTTGGCTTGTGAGCTGGATTCCCAATAATTAAGGTGATATCCATTGGCATATAAGGTCTGAGCAACATAATTCTCTATAAGGCCTTTTCGCTCCTGTTCTGGATGTTTATCTGTAACCTGTTTTAATGAGGAATTTAACATTCCTACATCTGACATATATAATTTATATTGTGATATAGTATTAGAATCTTCATTTATTTCACTAGTACTTTCCAAAGCTTCTTCCGTAAGTTTATTACATCGTATTCCATAGAAAGTATCTGTTATGTATTGAACCGCATTGGTATACATTCCATGAGTCGCGCCTTTGCGAATTAATGTGTATTGGAATTTGCGATTCTCTTTCATAAGCTGTTTATCTATAATATTATATACCTGACTGATTTTTAAACTTTCCCTTTCGTCATTACGTTTTTTGGCATCCCATAGATAGGAATCAGCTAGTATTCTATGCTGTTCTGATACATTATATTTTCCGTTCATATTGATAAATTCATTTACAGCAGCTGGCATTCCACCTATTTGGAGATAATCTTCAAAGAAGCTTAATAATTCACGGTGAACAATATCAGGAAGCTTCTTATTGGTTGAATAGTGGGTTCGAATTGCTTCTGCATACCATTCGTTACCTGCAGCAATTAAGAATTCTTCAAAACTTAAAGGAAATAATTGCAATACATAAAAGAAGTCTTCTTTTTCATATTGGCCATTACGAAAACTTGTGATACACATAATTTGAAACGGTGGATTTGCATTTATAAGCACTCTTAATTTATCCATAAGATTAGGATAAAAAGAAGTTTCATCTATAATAAACAGAATCGGTTCCTTTTCATTAGGAGAAAGTTCCGACGCATAAGGGTAAGTTTCGGAAAGCATAAGTAAATTCTGAATCCAAACAGATGCATTCTCACCGTCAAATAATTTATGATATTCCGGTACTCTTTCAAGATTAATATAGATGGATTTTGCATAAAATGCCTTTGCAAAGTCATTTGCTAAGTAGGTCTTTCCGGTACCTCTTGCACCTTTTAGCATGAGGGGTTTATCCCCATAGTTTTCTTTCCATTCCAGCAAATCATTGATTAGTTTCCTTTTCAAAATTAGAACTCCTTTTCATCTATCTTAATTTCGTAAGCAACTGTTCAAAATAATCTGGTAAAGGTGCTTCAAATTCTACATATTTCTTCGTTGTAGGATGGATAAAACCTAATACTCTTGCATGTAATGTCTGACCCTCCAAGTGAAAAGGATCTTTTCCAGGACCATATACCTCATCACCTAATAAAGGGTGATGTATACTTGCCATGTGTACACGTATTTGATGGGTCCTGCCGGTTTCTAAAGAACATTCTATGTGAGCATATTTATTATTTAGGTTCTCAAGTACTCGGTAATGTGTAACAGCATTTCTACCACTTTTTTGATTGATAGCCATCTTTTTTCGATCCGTTTGATGTCTTCCAATGGGAGCATCTACTGACCCACTCTCTTCTTTAAAAGTATGATATACGATGGCATTATATTTGCGGGTAATAGAATGAACTTTTAATTGTTCAGCAATAAATTGATGAGCTTGGTTGGTTTTACAGGCTACAAGTACTCCTGTTGTGTTCATGTCAATACGATGTACGATACCAGGACGTAAAACCCCATTTATTCCAGACAATTCATCTTTGCAGTGATATAATAAACCATTAACCAAGGTTCCGGAGTAATGTCCTGGAGCTGGATGAACCACCATTCCCTTACCTTTATTAATGATAATAATATCTTTATCTTCATATATAATATCCAAAGGAATATCCTCCGGTTCTATACTTAAATCAACAGGAGGTGGTATTTCAACGGTTATCTGATTGCCTTCTAATACTTTATAATTGGATTTTATCTGTTTACCATTCACTAGAATTAAGCCATCGTCAATTAATTTCTGAACATATGACCTGGTCAAATCTGTGGTATTCTCTACAACATATTTATCAATTCTAGTTTTACTGTCTTCTTTTTCTACCAATAAATCAATAAAATCATTCATTTTTCATACCATCTGATTTTGAGACTTTTTTCTTTTTATTTAAAAATTCAAAATCCTCGTCTTTATAATAGAATATGAATAAAATAATAAGTGCTATGGATGCTACGGTTACATAGCAGTCTGCCACATTAAAGATTGGAAAATCAATTAATTCAAAATACAGAAAATCCACAACATATTTTCTAAAGATTCGATCAATTAAATTGCCAATAGCCCCTGCAGTAATAAAAACTAAGACGATTCGAAGAAAATTATAGCGTTTATTATCAGGTATCTTAAAATAAAAGAATACCATGGCAATCATTATAATGGATGAAAATACAATTAATAATCCAGTTTGGTTACTTAGAATCCCCCATACAGCTCCGGTATTCTCATGGTAAAGTAATTTAAATACATTTGGGATAATTGTAATAGGTTCTTTTTTTAATTGAGTTACAGCAAAATATTTTGTTAATTGATCCAATGCAATTAAAATAATCAGGTATAGTAAATGTCTTAATTTTTTCATAAATCCTCCAGTTATTCTTAACTTGCATCTTCACAAGTCAATATATATTGTATTCCATCCATAATTTCTTCTTTTGTAACAGAAGTATCAATAAAAGCTTTTCCAATTTTAGATAATAATATAAACTTTATTTTACCAGATTCCATCTTTTTATCATGAGTCGTTGCTTGAAAGATTTCTTCAGGGTTTAAGCCAGATACCTTAACAGGCAAATCAAAACTGTTGATACATGTAATAATATCTTCCAGCTCTTCTTTTAAAAGGTATCCTCTTTTATAAGAGATATAACAGGCAGCTGCCATGCCGATGGCTACACATTCACCATGAAGTAATTTAAAGTTCATCAGTTTCTCAACAGCGTGTCCGATGGTATGCCCAAAGTTTAGCAAAGCACGATCAGAAAGCTCTTTCGGATCTTTTTCTACTACTTCTCGTTTAATCATACAACTTCTATATACCATTTCTTTCATTACATGAACTTCACGGGATTTTATCTCATTATTGTGCTCTTTTAACCATTGATAATAGTTAGCATCTTTAATTAGACCATGCTTTATTATTTCACCTAAACCTGCATTATATTGATTGCTGCTAAGTGATGTTAAAGTGCTTAGATTTATATAAACAGATGCTGGCTGATGAAATGCGCCAATCATATTCTTATAAGAATGAAAATCAACTCCGGTTTTGCCTCCAATACTGCTATCTACCATTGCCAGTAATGAGGTAGGTATTTGTATAAATCCAATTCCTCGTAAATAGGTGGCAGCAGCATACCCGGTTAAATCACCTACCACACCACCTCCCAAAGCAATTAAAAGATCTTTTCGATCAAACTTAGCTTGTATCAGGTGGTCATATAAGGAATATACCGTATCTAGATTTTTACTGTCTTCTCCGGCTTCAAACACAAATGTTTCTACTGCTTGCCCGTGATTCTTTACTATGTGGATTAATTCCTCTAAGTAAAGCTTGCTGACATTGGTATCTGAAACTATGCATATTTTAAGGTTGTCTGTACCCAATTCATTCAATTCTTCCAACAATTGGGCGTAGCTATTTTCTAAAAGAATATCATAAATAGGTTGATTATTATAATGAACGGTTATACTGGAATTCATAAATAACACCTGTACCTTTCAAGTTGAGTCTATTTTGTAGAATACTTTTATGCAATAAGAAATTGAGCCCTATTTACATAAAAAGGTAAAGAATTATGCCAGCTATGCCGGCTGTAAGCTCGGTGCGAGAATGTGCCAGGGCATATTCATTGCTCCCTTATAATTAATCATCACTAACATTAAGAAATTCAAAATCATCATAAACATTTTTCTTCAGGCAATTATCCATCTGGTTATTATTCACTTGGTTATTATCCACCTGATTATTTCCCATCTGGTCATCTGCAAAAATGTCGTTTTGGGTTTCAAAAGAAGCGTTGATTTGAATATCCTTCTGATTATTTATAGAAATATCATTTCGAGCATCCTGCCGATTATTCATAGAAACATCCTTTTGAATAGCCTTTTGGTCATTCATAGAAACATCCTTTTGAATAGCCTTTTGGTCATTCATAGAAACATCATTTTGAATATTCTTCTGGTCATTCTTAGAAACATCATTTTGAATGTTCTTTGAATTATCTGTTTGCAAATCGTTACATTTTTCTTCTTTCATAACATCCTTCTGATTTACAAATGCATCTAGATTCGCAATATGTATATTAAAAGCATCTGACTCTAACAATTCTTGCTGAGCCTCTGCTAAATGCTTAAATTGAGCCTTATATGCTTCGTACTGTCTTATTAATTGAATGGTCTGCTGATGAATCTTCTCCAATTCACTTTGAGCATCCATAAGAATATATTTTGCTTTGGCTCTTGCATCTTGTTCAATAGCATAAGCTTCTTTTCTTGCAGCTTCTTTGGTTTCTTCTCCTGTTTTTTCAGCAAGAACCAAGGCTTTTTGAATTGTTTTTTCAATAGTTTTATAATAATTGATACCTTCATTTAATACATTGCATTTATCTTTTAATTCAACATTTTCTTTATATAAAGTTTCGTAGTCTCCAAGCAAAGAACTGATGAAAAGTTCTACATCTTTCTTGTCAAAGCCTATTCCCGTTTTAAATGTTTTACTTTGTAATTCAATTGGTGTTATCATAAGTCTCCTCCTAAGTATATTTTAATATTAAACAATAGTACCTGCCTTTTTTGGTTTGATTCTGTAATTCTTTATATATGAATTTACCATGCCCTCTTACAGATACTATATCGCCTTTCTTCAGTACATAACTGTTTGATTCCACCAGACGTCCATCTACAAACACATTACCGCTGCTTATAAGATTTAGCATACTGCTTCTGGAAGAGCCGAAAGCCAGTGCAATTATGGAATCTAATCGTGGAGAGGAAATGGTCCCCCTAATTTCTTTAAAGGTAGGACGAATCTCCGGTGCTTCCTCATTCATTCTTTCGCATTGAATGGAGGTGTGTTTTATTTTATTTAAGTTATCTATAATAAAAGAACTTATACTTGATAAACAAAATACATATGCTTCTTTTTCTTTTACAAGAATATCACCAATTTTACTACGTTCTAACCTTAAGTTCATAATAGCACCCAGGAAATCTCTATGGGTTAAATCATCGCTGAATTTCTTATTTAATGGCTTAATTCGAATACAGGTAATATAACTGGAAAAAGCTTTTACAGATTTATCTCCGTAAAAGCATATTACATTTCTCTCTGCACCTTCATAGCCACCATATAGTTGATAGTTTACATTCGGCAATTCTTTATTTATACTTTTAAATATACTGATTTCATTTAAATTCAAGAAATCGGTATAAGTGCATATGCCTTTTAAATCAGCAATTTTTGATAGTTCAAAGAATCGTTTCTTTAATAACTGTTCCTCTTTATCGTTATTCAATGCTCTCTCCTTAAAATTTAAAACTATTTCATTTCAAACGGTATGTTTAAATAAGCTGTGACAATACACTTTGAAGATAGGATAATATAACAATACCTATAATAGGTGAGAAATCTGAAACAGGTGTATTAAATATTGAGCGCTTTAATAAAAACCTAATCGGATCAAGGATTGGGTTAATTAAATTTAATAAAACCTTCTTAATTCCATTAGGAAGCGGAAACCAAGAGGAAATAATATATATAAATAAAATGATTTCTATTACATTAAAAAAAACATAAAAAGTTTTATAGATTAGTATAGTATTCATATTAATTCCTTATATTTATATTTTAAAATTCTCTATTCAAAGTAGGTACCTCAAAACCATCGCTTTGAACTAAATCAAGGTAGTCACCAGAAATATCTACTGATTCCGGTGATATAATAAATATGTAGCTGGATATCTGGTGTAACTTTCCAGCCATGGCATATACAGAACCAGAAACAAAGTCCATGATTCTCTGTGCTAAGTCAATATCAATACCTTCTAGATTAATGACCGCTGCTCTGTAGGATAAAAGCATATCGCATATATCCTGGGAATCTTCGAAAGTAGTTGGTTTCATAATGCAAACTTCAAAACCCTTAGGGGTTGTTCTAATGGGAACAACTTTGTTATTGGCAGTTCTCTCCATTCTAGTCACCCTTTCTTTTTTAGAATCTTGGAATGAAGCAGCAAAATCGGTTAAATTGTCTTCATTCTCTATTGGCTGCTGTTTTGCTTTTTGTTTTTCTACCCTGCGCTCCATACGTTCTGCACGTCTTGCTTCTTTTTCATCATATTCATCATCGTATTCGTCGAAATCATCATCTTCGGTTAATTTAAGTGAATCTAAAATGTTTTTAAATATATTAGCCATAGCCAATCTCCTATCATAATTATTTATATATTTATCATGTTCAAGAATATATTCCGGTAATTATATAGAATAATTACGTTCACCAAATATACCTGTCCCAACGCGCACTATTGTTGCCCCTTCTTCTATTGCAACCTCATAGTCACCAGTCATCCCCATAGATAGTATGTCCATATGAACATTATCAATGTTTTTTGATTTTATGTCAATATTTAATTGTCGCAAATTTCTAAAATACACCCTATTTTTTTCAGGATTCTCCACAAATGGAGCTATTGTCATAAGACCTTGTATCTGGACATGTTTTAATTTGGAAACTTCTAATATGAGGGGGTATACATCTTCAGCATAGACTCCGAATTTCGTATCTTCTTTAGCCATATTAACTTCAATTAATATATTACTTATAATATTTCTCTTAGCTGCTTCTTTATCAATCTGCATGGCAAGTTTTAAAGAATCAACAGAATGAATAAGTACCGCTTTATCAACAATATATTTTACTTTATTGGTTTGCAAATGACCTATTAGATGCCAATTTAAGTTCTTAGGTAACACTTCATACTTGGAAGTTAACTCTTGTACTTTATTTTCACCAAACTGAGTTATACCTGATTCCATGGCTTCTTCTATCATAGATATGGGTTTTGTTTTGCTGACAGCCACTAAAGTAACTTCTTCTCTTGCTCTTCCTGCCTTCTTACAAGCGGCAGATATGTTTTCTTCTACAATTTTTAAATTTTCTTTAACCAATGAATTTCATACCTTTCTAATAAATAATTGCCTGCTCAACTGCAGTTTTTCCATTCAATGCAATATGATCGTAAACAGACAACCCATATTTAGTATTATCTTTTACAATGCAATATTCTTCATTTTTATATAATATTTCTATACGACGGAAAATAGCATAACCTTTATTAACATTAAATACACCCTCTAGCGTTTCTTTTGGACCCACCTGATAGCGTTCTCCTGTTTCTGAACGGATATAAACACCAGGATTCTCAAATAACCTGCCATCTACATATCCTAAAGTATCGGTTTCATAATAAATATCGGCAGGAACAAAGACATATTCAACTTCACCACTATTAGCATTATAAGATTCTTTCATTAATCCTTTACTTCCTGAATCACCACCTAAAGTAAAGTATTCCAAAGGAATGGTATAAAAATCTTTCTTTACAATTGAGGAAGTAGGTATTTTAAGTCCTTTTGCAGAATTGGTTTCTAATTCAATTGATACAAAACGGTCATTAATATACCGATCCATATATTTATTTAAGTTAAGTTTTGCAAAATAGCTTCCACCATTTTGATAAGTAGAAATTGGAACGTTAGTACTTATTTCTGTGTCGGTAAACGTTATTTTAACTTTTTCCTTCTCTTGTAATTTTTTATATTCATTTTCATCTAATAAGAGAATAATATTCCATCGATCACTTTTAATGATTCGATAAATAGGACTATCCTTTTTAACTAAATCCATAGAACGAAGCTGCACCTTATTATAATTTTCTAAATTAAAGTTTTCCTCTGTAATGGACTCCGCTGATATACCTTCCATATTATCTATACTATAGGAAATAACCCCACTGTTTTTAGAATTGTTCACTTTAAGGGAAGTACTTGTCCCTTTTTCTTTCATAATATTATGTAAATTGTTCAATGAGTTATCATTAGCAATTTCTAATACCTTATTATCCATTTCATATTTCAGATTATATACAGCAGAAAAATTGCTGTTATTAAAATCTTTATGAAAGCTCATAATTTCTTTTTTAATATCCATTATATTTTCATTGGATACCGTAAGTGCATTTTCACCATTACCAATTAAATCATAGGATTTTTTATTCCCGTCAACAGTGTAAATAGTTGAATTTTTTGCAACTCGATCTCCATCCCTATGGTAATAATTAATATAACCTGCTACATCAGAATACACTACTTCTTCATCCCTTAGAATTAATCCGTTAAAAACATTATTATCAGCAGTAAATCCTTCTTTTACTTCATAAATGGACAAATGATCTTTGGTAAAATATATAATAACTACACTTATAATGTAGATAAATATAATAAGAAATACTACAAAACCAATATTAACGCTTCTTCGTTTTCGAAATCTAGCAACTTTTTTATCAGCCAAATAAAATCCCCCTTCACAAATAAGTTATGCTTATTTGTAACATATTAGTTATGTTCATTTGTAACATATCCGTTATGCTCATTTGTAACATATTAGTTATGCTCATTTGTAACATATCCGTTATGCTCATTTGTAACATATTAGTTATGCTTATGTATTATATTCTTTATTATACTTTTAATTCAAAAATAATGAAAGTATTATTTGCATTTTTTTATAAGTGACGTTTCGAATATTGAACAAAAATATGGTAATACTAATTAATGCATCGAAAAGGAGGTATACAATTGAAAACAGTAGATTATATTGCATTAGTTTTAGTAATCATCGGAGCTATCAACTGGGGCTTAATTGGCTTTTTCGGTTTTGATTTAGTCAGAGTAATCTTTGGTGACATGACTTTAATATCAAGAATATTATACTCAGTGATAGGAATAGCTGGATTATATGCATTAAGCTTTTTTGGAAGAGTTCAAAATGATTAATTAGATTCAAAATGATTAGTTAGATTCAAAATGCAAAAGGGGCTGTTGCAAAACTGTCACTCTAAGCGGAAATTCAGCTTTGCTGAATTCTAAGCTCGAAGAATCCCATTTTAAAGTGAGATTCTTCGGGCATAATTCAGTAAACTGAATTTGCCCTCAGAATGACAAATTTTTTATTTTGCAACAGTCCCTTACTATTTAAAAACATATTTTTTAAACTCTTATTACATATAACTTGTGCAACATATTATTTGTTTTACATATAACACGTGTGCATATTATTTTATTCCTTGTTTTACATAATAACACGTGTAACATATTATTTATACGTTGTTTTATAAGGAGACAATAACAGATTTCTTAAACTGCTCAGGTAAATCTGCTTCGTTTCGAGATAAGCTTAAAATAAAATCTATATTAAATTCATTGGATATATGTTCTAATTTTTCTAGG
>CALDJN010000162.1 GCA_937901695.1 uncultured Anaerocolumna sp. | reverse complement strand
GGCATATGGAACATTATGTTCTTCTTAACATTTATGATAAGCCACATCTGATAGAAGAAGAACATAATGTTCCATATACCTATTCCGTGAATATCAAACTCTGGTAATAAACCTACCAAGGCTTCCATACTTCTTGCGTCCTTAAACCAAACGATATGTGGGGAAGGCGTATCGCCTTCATACATAAAAAAAGGTGCCTCAAAGTCTTTATTATAAAAAATGGTTGCTCCAACATCCCTGGCTAATTCAACTGCTGCAACACTACTGATGGAATTAGCCATGGAAACGCCCTCAATATAAGGAAGATGCCAGTCGTATCCTATAGTAGGTATCCCTATATTAATTTTATCCACAGGAATCATAGTAATTGCAAAATTTAATAAATCTTTAACTTCCTGAATAGGTGTCACTGCAACAGGTGGTCCAAAAGTATGCCCCCATTCATAGGATAAAAGCATAACTTTGTTAGCTTCCTCTGCTAAGGCTCTAAATTCCTGTACTTCATAAATGTATTCTGTTTGGAAAGTAAAGGGTGTTATAGTAACTGTTAGTTCATAACCTTCATTATTTAGGGAATCAGATAATAATTTAATGAAGGAAAGAAAATTTTCACGATCTTCATGTAATATATTTTGTGAATCTATGGTTAGCCCGTAATAACCCTTTGCTTTCATAATAGATAAGATATTATTAATTAATGTAATTTGAATACTTATATTATTGAAAATAACATGAGCAATTTCTTCACCGCTAGTACCTTGTGCAGTAAACGTGGATACAAGCATAATAGGAGCAACACCATAACCTTTTGCTATTTGTATAAGTTCCTCATCTTCTATATCGATGAGCTCTCCCTTTGGAGTTATTCTGTAGTTAAATATTGTGAGATAAGTCAGGTATGGTAATATTTTTCTAAGCAGTTTGTGATCAATAAATGGATAGGCATAACCATTAGTGGAAATCTTCATGATTTTTTCGTCTTCATACCGGATAACCAAAGGCTCACCTGGATAAATAAACTCTCTATCTGATAAATGGGGATTATTTCTTAATAATTCCATTAAGGTAATTCCATGTGCGTCTGCAATGCCTGCAAGAGTATCACCAGATTCAACGATATAAATTTCCTTTGGATATACAATAACAAGAGTCTGGCCAACTACTAAATCATAAGGAGCAGTTATTCCATTATCCTGAATTAATCGTTCAATGGGCACATTATAACTTTGTGCTATAGCAGAAATAGTTTCATCCTTTTGAACTATATGAATAAGCATAAAAACCTCAAGTTTTTATTATAATATATGTATTCTTTTATGAAAATTGAACCATATATTAGGATGTTTGTATAAGCTTCAATCAATTAGGGAGTTGAGAATGCCTAAAGCACTTTGTTCTTAAGTGGAGCTTCGAACTATTAATTTGGTTGGTAAAATCACTTTTTTAGGAAGAAGATCATTTCCGTTTATACGATCTAATAGAAGATCAACGGCTACCATTCCTATTTCAAATGTTGGAACTTCCATAGTTGTTAACGGTGGATTTGAATATTTTGAAACCTCAATATTTGAGAGCCCAATGATAGCTACTTGGTCTGGAACAGATATTCCGTTGTTATATAAACTGCTAAGGGCTGCCATAGCCATCAAATCACTGGCAGCAAAAAATGCATCCGGATAATTATTAGTTTGGCACAAATGATTCATTTTCTCTATACAAATATCCTCATCCCACATGCAATCGATAATCCAGTCAGGATTTACAGATAGGCCTTCTGCATGCATGGTGGCATAATAGCCCTGATATCGCTGGCTTTCTTTAATGTTACCTTTTCTTCCGCTTCCACCAATAAAACCTATTTTCTTATGACCTCTTTCAATTAAGTGCTTCACTGCTAAAGTAGCGATGTTGTAATGGTCATATCCCACATTGTCAATTTCTCCCCTTTCGGTGTCAATACCAACAATATAAGGAACCTGATTATGAACAAATTCATAAGTTTCTTCATCTAAAGTTTCCATAAGTATTAAGCCAGTTATAGAATCACTAAAGGTACTGAATAAAGTCTTTTTATCCTCCAATTCAGCGCCTGTCCTAATGAAAGCTATATCATATCCTTTGCTGGATAGTCTATCCTCAATTCCAGATAATATGGACATAAAATATGGATCATTAAATTTTTTCTTTGTAACGCTTAAAACACAGCCTATCTTTATATTGGCTTTGTTATCACTATTAGATGCCTGACTTTTACTATTTGTACTTACTTTATAATTCAATTGATGAATAGCTTTCCATACTTTAGCACGGGTTTCGTCTGTCATTTTGTAAGTTGTATCGTTATTAATTACTCTGGATACAGATGCAATAGAAACGTTAGCTAAATTTGCAACATCTCTAATGGTGCTCATATAACGGATCCCCTCCTTACTGTTATTTATATTCATTTGTTTCGCTATATTTACGTATATTATATCATACAATTTAAATTGTTTCCTGTCAAGAATAACTATACATAATGAAATAGATAATGGAATAAAAAATATATTGTGAAAAATATACGAAATATTATTTACAAATGAAAAAATCAATGCTATAATAACAATAAATTTTAGTAAACAAACGTAACAAAATAACGTAAGACATAAATTTGAATACGTAAATGAGCTATTTTTAAAAATATGTACAATTTAACCTCATCAAGGAAGTCCACTGTTTCCGCAAGCTGGGCAACTCCAACTTTCGTATGCAGGGGCAACCCTACTTTGCAGACAGGGGGCGGACTTGCTTGTTTCAGTAAGATTTCGAGTTCCTGCTGAGATGTCAACTAGTGGCAATGAGGTTATGAGGAAGCAGCTTAAGCGGATAAACTTGCCGGCAAGAAGGGGGATATCCCTTTGATAATTGTAAGAAAGGAAATTCATGAAAGAGGTTCATTGTGTTATTTGCAGCAAAAAGGTGACAAACGATGAAGTTGCTATGAATGTGAAAGTTCTTGGTAAGCAACTTGGCACCATACGGTGTTATGATTGTCTGGCTTCAGTTATGAGTTGTAGTAAAACTAAGCTAATAGAATTATCGGAATATTATAAAAGTTCAGGATGCAATCTGTTTAAAATAAATTACTTATAATAGGGGTGAGAAGGTTATGAATAAGCAAGTTACAGTTTATCCGGCTATCATTGATTCAGTAATCACCAATCCTGGTATTGGCTTTATAGCTGCACCTGGATTAATGGGGGATATTGAAAAAGTATATGACAACCGGGGTAATGAAGTAGGAAAATATAAATTTACGGAAGATGGTAAAACATTTAACCATCCGGATAGTAAAGTATATTTCTGCAGCGTCAGATGGAATCAAATAGAGCATGAAAAAGGCTTCTATGATTGGAGGGTATTAGAGGATAAATTAGAATATGCAAAATCATTAGGATGTACAGCAGTGGTTCGGTGTTCTCCTTATGCCTTAAGCGAAGAAGAGGATATACCCAGATGGTTTAGAAGAGAGTGCCCGGATGAACCAGAGTTCCCTTTTTGGAGGGTGGATCCTAATACCACACCTTACATAGAGTACTGGAGTAATCTTGTAAAAGAATTTGCAAAACATTTTGATGGGAATCCCATTATCAGTTCTATAGATATGACAATCATCGGAGCATGGGGAGAAGGAGGAGGAACAGAGTTTTTAAAGGAAGAGGCAATTAAAAGTGTAACGGATGCCTACTTAGATGGATTTAAGATTACACCTCTTCAAGCACTTTTACATGATCCTTTGTCCCTTAAGATTATTAGGAATCGTAAAGCAAATGTTGGATTTCGAGTAGATTGTTTAGGGGATATGGGTGGATTCCATGGAGAAAAGTGGTCTCATATGTTGGATTTTTATCCAGAAAATATACAAAATTTTAATATGGAGTCTGCATGGGAAAAGGCACCTGTTCTATTTGAAGCATGCTGGCATATGAATGATTGGTACCATCAGGGCTGGGATATTGATTATATTATTAGGGAATCATTAAAATGGCACATATCTTCATTTAATAGCAAAGGGACTACAGTGCCGGAACCCTGGAAAGATAAAGTGATGGGCTGGATTAAGAAAATGGGATATCGCTTTGAACTTAGAAAGTTTACCTATGATAGCCTGGTAAAGCAAGGCCAGTTTCTAAATATCAAAGGCCTATGGGCTAATGTAGGTGTTGCTCCAATTTATAATCCATATACACTTGTAGTCAGACTGGTTGGCGAAGATAGAATACATACATTTAAAAGCAGGGAAGATATTCGTGGGTGGCTGCCGGATATGGATATTCTCTGGAAAGAAGGTTTTCTAATTCCGGATTCTATAATAGAAGGTACCTATAACCTGGAAATCGGAATTGAGACTGGAGTTAAAGAAATTGGAAATATAAAACTTGCCATTGCAGGTGAAGAAAATGGTTATTACCCAATGGGTAAAATCTTAATAGAAAGGAAATAGTGCTATGAATTTAAAATTAAATTATAAGGATTGTATTGATTATTGTGGGTTTGATCAACTACCAGTAGGAATTGAAGAAAAGTATGATACATACGAACCGGATCATAGTGAGAATTTAATAAATCGTGATTTTTTATACGGAATATTTGAACAGTATCATATTCCAAAGGATAAAAAAGAGCTTTTGTTATCTGCTTTGGAGGAAATAGAAAAGGATTCTGTACTATTTTATTTCACTAAGTTCTTAATAGATGATATGTGTTCTGCAAGGAATCGTTGTGATGAAGATTTTTATACCAATCTTACTCCTGGCTGTATGAAAAAACATGGCGACTTATACTCTTTTTTATTGTTACTTTCCTGTGTAATACCTTCCATGAAGTTAATGGAAAGCAGAGGAATACCTAAAGAGTATTATGAAAAAATTCCTCACCAGCCTATAAAAAATCAATTAGAGAAATTAGTAAAGAACAATGATACGAAAGTAAGTGATTTTCCATGGGATATGAATTTTTATACTTGTTCTATTTTCTTACTGGATCGATTCTTCTTTATTCCATACCGCTTTGAAGATGACTTTACTATGTTTCGCAACAAAAAAACTAACAAAGTCATTGCTTTAAGACATGCTGGGGAAGAATTCCGCAGGGATGGGCAACGAGATGGTATTAACGATGTATTTGATAAGTCCGGTAAATTTACTTCTGTATGGAATGAAAATGAGGACACTATTACTGCAAATAGAGTTAATCCAATGGGATTTGTAGAAAAGGAAACAACTACAATTATGAAAAAGGAATGGGATATAGCACTTGAAAAGGGAGATACTCTATTAGCCTTCCATATTCCTTCAGGACCTGGTTACACTCCGGAAAGAGTAAAAAACTCAATGAAAATTGCCATTGATTTTTATCAAAAGTATTTTCCCGAATTGCCCATTAAAGGATTTTGGAGTGAAAGCTGGTTATACGATACCAGGCTGTCATTAATATTGAATGAAAACAGCAATATTGTTCAGGTACAAAGACAATTTTATAATTACCCTATATTGGAAGGCGACAGTATGCTTCGGTATGAAGCCTTTGGAGATTGGAAATCAGATCCGGGCAATATTCCATTAAAGACATCATTACAAAAAGCAGCAGCAGAATATATGAAAAGTGGAAAACGATTTAATACTTTAAGCATGATAGTTATGAAAGAAGATGTTGATAAAATAGGAAGTATGCCATATATAACCAATGAAGATATGGAACATTTCAAAAAAATAGTAGATAGTCATTTACAATAGGAGGGAAAATGGGTATTTATTCGCTTGAGAATTACGAGAAGTATAAAACGAAAATAATCCGTCTTAAGCCAGAAAGTAAGACACCATCTAATTTTGGAATGGGCCAGATTCATTATATAAAACTTCCATGGACTTCCTTAGAACCAAGTCCGGGTGCATTTAATTTAGAGGTAATTATTAGAGAAATGGAAAAGGTAAAGAATCCAATTCTCGTGATAATCCCGGATATTCCCACATGGGTAAATAACCATGAATCAGATTACTTTGCAGCTCTTATAAGAAGGGTTGGAAGCTTTATTGGAGGAGACAGCAGGCTGGTTGGGGTTATTATATCAACAATAAATAATAGCAGGGCAGAATGGGATGCGTATATAGATTCTTTCGATCAAACCAGGATTTTTACCAATATAGAGAATAAGGCTTTCATAGAATATTTAAAAAATAATAATCGTGAATTTGGGCTTTTGGTAAAGTGCAGCGAAGAGAATTGGATAGATTGTTGTGAGGAGTTGGCAAATCAGGGTCTTCAACACTTGTGGAAAAGGAATCCAGTGTTAGTACATATTACAGATGATGCCTGTGGACCTAATATAAGCAGGGAAGTATATAGATGGCATGGGGGACTGACAAATAAGCAATTGGATTTGGGATATAACATAACTTTAAGAAGGGTTACTTATCCAGAGACAGTTTCAAGTAAGGGAGCATTACCACTTAGGCTTTGGTTTGTGAATAATGGAACTGCAAGAATATATCAGCGGTTTGTAGTAAAATTACAAATAAAACCCAAGGAATTGCAACAGTTTAGCCAAAAGAATTCTTCTTATGAATTGGCAATGAAAGCTAACACAGAATCATGGTCAATCGGCGATATTACTCATAATGAAATTATTCAATTACTAGGTATTGAACCGGGGATTTATACACTTTCTGTAGGACTTTTTTTACTAGATAATACACCCATTTATCTTAATAATGAAAATGTTAGGGCGAATGGATTTTGCGAGATTGGAACGGTTTGTATCGATAATAAGAAGCGAGATGAGCTTTTTAATATTTGGGATACCTATTATCCCGAAGGCTATTATCCTCTAGAGGACCCTCAAGCACCGGAAGAAGAGTAATAGCAGTAAAGCAGCAGGGTGCTAACAGAATCAGGATTAATGGACAGTTTTGGAGGAGTAATACCAGTAAATCCGCAGAGAATTAACAGAGTTGGGATTAATGGACAATTTTGGAAGAGTAATAACATAAAGCCACAGGTCGCAAAAAGAATCAGGATTAATGGGCAATTCCGGAAGAGTAATAATAATAAAGCAGCAGCGTACTAACAGAATCAGGATTAATGGACAATTCCGGAAGAAGAATAATACAAAGCAACAGAAAATAAAAAGGATATTTATGTTAATTAAATTAAAACAATTAGTGAAACAAATATATTTTAACGATAATGAACTAACAGAGCAGGAATATAAAAGTGGGCAAAAAAAGTTAATTCTTTCTGGCTTAACGGCTAATATTATTAACTTACTAACAACGGGAACTTTTTTAGTCGGTTATTTAAGTTATTTAGGAGCATCTGAAAGGTATATAGCCATAATAGGTGCAATCCCACAGCTAGGATGTATATTACAGATGTTTTCCCCTTATATTTTTGAAAGATTAAAACATAGAAAACTGTTAATTTGCATTTCCTGCTTTCTATTCCGTTTTTCCGTGGGAACCATCATCTTTGTACCTTACATATTACACGAAAAAGTATGGCGACTTATAGTAATTATGATGATTTATTCTTTTGCATATTTGGCTGCAGGCTTTGTTACACCAGGGCTTAGTAACTGGAATATGAGCATAACCCCTATTAACGGGAGAGGTAAGTTCCTTGCAATCAAAGATATTACGTCAATGTTTGGAGTTGCATTGGTTTCGTTAATTATTGGACGTATGTTAGATTATTATAAGATAAATAATAAGTATTTAGTAGGGTTTACAATTATTTTCCTCATTGCATTAGTAATGTCTATACTAGATTTTATACTTATATCCAGTATAAGAGAGCCAATAAGAATACAGCAGATATATAATACTTCTTTAATTCAAATGATTAGTAAGCCGTTAAAAGATGAATATTTTCGTAAAGTTATTTTATTTTTAAGTATTTGGTATTTTGCAGTTCAATTTTCAGTTACATTTATTCCTATATATATGGTTAATTCTCTTGAATTAAGTTACTCCTTTATTTCAGTATCAGGAATCTTGGCGAATATATTTGGAATGGTATCTATTTACTTGTGGGGTAATTTAGCAGATAGAACCTCATGGAATTTTTTATTAAAGGCAAGTGGAATTATTATTGCATTTTGCTATATGGGCTGGTCTTTAGTAACAGCGAATAATGCTTTTGTATTAGTTCCTATGTTTCAAATTTTGTTAACAGGAAGTAATGGAGCATTTAATATGGCAGCTACCAATATACAATATATTCATAGCCCAGAAAGCAGTAAAACTACATATTTAGGTGTAACCCAGTCAATTGCCTATGTTACCGGATTCTTTGGAGGAATTTCCGGAGCATTTGCTTCCCAATTGCTGAAAAACCTTAAAATAGAGTGGAAAGTAATTTCTTTAGGCAGTATACAAATGTTATTTTTAATTACAAGTCTTTTATTATTCGTAGCTTTAGGAAGCATTAAGATAAAGAAATAAAATGATGAGACTGTCAAAGTCCAAGGTAGGTTGCAAGATGAATGTCAATGTATTTTGACGTCTAATCATAAAATTTATTAAACCAGGAGGAAATAAGCGTGAAATTAGGATTAATTGGAGCAGGACAAAGAGGCATGATATATGCAGAGTATGCCTATAACAGTAAAAGAGGGGACATTGTAGCAGTAGTGGAACCTGATGATAAAAGAAGAAAGATGGCAGCAGAAAAATTCAATATACCCTTAGATAAACAATTTAAAACGGTTGAAGACTTTTATCAGTTAGGTAAAATATGTGATGCCATTATTATTGCATCTATGGATAGAGATCACTACAAACAATCTATGGCAGGGTTAGAACTAGGATATGATATTCTTTTAGAAAAACCGATTTCTCCAAGTCCTCTGGAATGTGTAAAAATACAGGAAAAAGCCCATGAAAAGAAATGCCATGTTATTGTTTGTCATGTTCTTCGTTACACCAACTTTTTTGCAGAACTAAAGAGGATAATAGACAGCAATGAACTTGGTAAAGTGATTACTATTCAACACAATGAAAATATCGGTAACTACCATATTGCCCATTCTTTTGTAAGGGGAAATTGGAGAAGAAGTGACTTAGCCAGTCCTTTGATTATGCAAAAATCATGTCATGACATGGATATTTTAACCTGGTTAGTAAATAGCAATGCAAAACGGATTTCATCTTATGGTGACTTAACTTATTTCAAAGAAGAAAATGCACCAAGAAATAGTTCAGATAGATGCTTAACCTGTAAAGCTGCCGGTGAATGTAGATTTGATGCCAAAAAAGCTTATCTGCCAGTAAGAGGACAGTGGCCGGCTACTGTGGTTAGTGAGGATCAGACAAAAGAAGGCTTACTAAAGGCATTAGAAACAAGTCCTTACGGACGCTGTGTATATCGCTGCGATAACGATGTATGTGATAACCAGGTATCTCTTATTGAATTTGAAAATGGTGTAACCGTCAGCTTTAATCTAAGTGGTTTTACCAATAGAATGTGCCGGACCATTAAAATAATGTGTGAGAACGGAGAAATAAGAGGAGATGATGGTTTAAATGTTATTGAAGTAACACATTTTGCTTCCAATGGAGTAGATGGTTATGAACAAAGAGTCATTCATCCAGGATCCGTAGAGGGTGGACATGGAGGCGGAGATACCGGATTGATGGAGGATTTCTTAGATATGCTGGAGACAAAGAGCGAGGATAGCAGGTCTTCCGTGGACAGATCCGTAGAAAGCCACATTATGGCATATGCAGCTGAGCAGGCAAGAGTCACTGGAGAAACCATTGATATACAATCATTAAAAGAAGAACTAAAAAGACGCTAAATCGCTATTGTTATTA
>CALDJN010000161.1 GCA_937901695.1 uncultured Anaerocolumna sp. | reverse complement strand
CCCCTAAATTTTATTACTCTTTCTCCATATTTTCATTTTTTCTGCTTCAGCAATTAATTGGTCCCTAAAGTCCGGATGTGCAACAGATATGATAGATTCACATTTTTTCCAGGTAGACAATCCTTTTAAATTTACCTTTCCGTATTCCGTAACAAGGTATTGAACCGCTGACCGAGGATCTGTTATTATAGAACCTGAATTTAAGACAGGTAATATACGTGATTTTAATTCTCCTGCTTTTGTTTTATAAGTGGAGGAACAGCAGATAATGCTCTTACCTCCTTTGGATAGATAAGAACCTAATACAAAATCCAGTTGTCCACCTGCACCGCTTATATGCTTAGTTCCGGAAGATTCTGAATTCACCTGACCAAATAAATCTACATCTACTGCATTATTAATGGATATGAAATTATCAATGGCAGATATTGTTCTGATATCATTTACATAGTTGACAGGAGCACTCATAAGTTCAGGATTATTATTAATATAGTCATATAACTTTTTTGTACCTGCAGCAAATGTATAAGTCTGGCGGTAAGTATCAATATTTTTTTTAGAACCGTTGATTTTACCTGCCTTTGACATTTCCACAAATGAATCCACATACATTTCTGAATGTACACCCAGATTCTTTAAGTCAGAAGCAGCAATAAGAGATCCGACAGCATCAGGCATGCTGCCAATACCTAACTGGAGGCATGCTCCGTTTGGAATTTCTTCCAAAACCAGCTTTGCTACATCTTCATCTACTTTACCTGGAGTGGAAGGTTTCAATTCACCAATTGGAGGATTATCGCCTTCAACTATCATATCTACTTTTGAAATATGTATATCATTTTCAAATCCACCGAGACATTTTGGCATATTCTTGTTCACTTCCACAATTATTATTTTGGAAGTCTCACAAACTGCCATCATATGGGATGCACTTGTTCCAAAGTTAAAGTATCCGTGCTGATCCATTGGAGCTACCTGAAACATAGCTACATCATCCGGATAAGCAAATTCTCTATAATACCTTGGCAATTCTGAATATCGCATCGGACTGTGATATCCAAATCCTGCACTAATTGCCTTTCTTTCAATACCTGATGAATGCCAGGAATTCCATGTAAAATGCTCTGCTACATTTTCTACTTTAAATACTTCCGGTTCCCATAATAGTACTCCACCCCTTAACTTTACGTCGGAGAGTTCATTGGCACGGGCTGCAAGAGCTTTATCCAGTGCCACCGGAGTTCCGGCTGACCAGCCATAATCAACCCAGTCACCGGATTTAATCACTTTTACAGCATCCGCTGCCGAAACTAATTTTTGCTCATATTCTTCTCTAAAGTTCATTTTGCACCTCCCAATATAGATTTGCAGTTTGTCCATAAGTATACATTCTACTTTTTTTCAGACATTTCCCGTCTTAATTTTTCAGTAAGTATAGGAAGAATTTTTGTTGCATCACCTACTATTCCATAATCAGCAATGTCAAATATAGGAGCTGATTCATCTTTGTTTATTGCAATTATTACGTCAGACTCTTCCATTCCAGCCAGATGCTGAATAGCTCCTGAAATACCACAGGCAATGTATAAATTTGGTCTGACTGTCTTGCCTGTCTGACCAACCTGTATATCTTTTTCTACCCAATTAGCATCTACACAGGCTCTGGATGCACTAACTTCTCCTCCCAAAACGTCAGCTAAATCTCTTAAATATTTAAAATTCTCAGGGCACCCCATTCCACGTCCACCTGAAATCAAGATTTTAGCATCTTGTATATCCATTTTGTTACTTTGCTTTTTTATAACATCCAATATTTCTACATACCGGTTGTTAGGTGTAAACCCTGGATTATATTCTTCTATAACAGCTTTTGCATTAAAGTTTGGCATTAACTTTTTCATAACTCCGGAACGAACGGTAGCCATCTGTGGACGGAAATTAGGACATACGATAGTTGCCATTATATTTCCACCAAATGCGGGTCTTGTCATTCTCAAATTCTTATTTTCTGCATCTATTTCTAATTTAGTACAGTCTGCAGTTAAGCCAGTATGTACTCTTGCTGATACACGAGGTGCAAGATCTCTGCCGATTGCTGTTGCACCATATAGAACAATTTCAGGTTGATATTTTTCAATCACACTATACATAGCATGGGTATAAGGTTCTGTTGTATAAACTTCTAAAGCCGGATCATCTACAAGTATTACTTTATCAGCACCATATGCAGCTAATTCATCTGCTAAACTGCCAACTCTGGATCCTAATAATACTGCTACTACTTCTGTGCCCAAATCAGCTGCAAGTTCTTTTCCTTTTCCCAGCAGTTCAAAGGAAACCCCGGATATTTTATTATCGATTTGCTGCACGAAGATAAATATTCCTTTATAATTTTCGAAACCCATTCCATTCACCACTTTCCATTGATTTAAACTTAGCTAAAATATAAACTTCTCTTTTAATTTTTCAATAATGTATTCAGCAGATTCTTCCGGATCCAGAGTAACTTTCTGCCCGTTTGCTTTTACACTTTTAGGAAAAGACTGAGCCACCTTTGTAGGTGAACCTTTTAAACCAATATTACTGTCATCAATGGTAATATCAGAACGTCCCCATACTGTAACTTTTTTCTCACGATATGCATCAAAGATACCGCCTGGGGTCATGTAACGGGGCTTATCCAATTCTGCAAGCGCTGTAATTAAACAAGGCATTTTTACTTTAATAATGTGATATCTGTCTTCATATTGGCGTTTTACAATAACGCTGTCACCTTCTACCCTGATTTCTTCTGCATAGCTAATATTAGGAATATTAAGGTGCTCTGCAATCTGAGGTCCAACTTGTGCAGTGTCTCCGTCAATTGCCTGGCGGCCTGTGATAATTAAGTCATATTCTAAGTTTTTAATTGCTGCTGCAAGTGTTGATGAAGTAGCCCAGGTATCTGCTCCACCAAATGCCCTATCCGTTACTAAGTAGGCATGGTCAGCGCCCATAGCCAATGCTTCACGTAATACTGCGTCTGCTTGTGGAGGTCCCATGGATATTACGGAAACTTCTGCTCCCAGTTCATCTTTTAATCTTAATGCTGCTTCTAATCCAGCTTTATCATCCGGATTAATGATACTTGGTATTCCTTCTCGAATTAAAGTACCGGTTACTGGATCTAATCTTACTTCAGTTGTATCTGGAACTTGCTTAATACAAACTATAACTTTCACCTAACTCACTCCCTTTTATATAGTATTTTTACAATAAGCTTCCCGAAATAACCATGCGCTGTACTTCAGATGTACCTTCATAAATCTCTGTAATCTTTGCATCACGCATCATACGTTCCACATCATATTCTCTTATGTAGCCATAGCCGCCATGAAGCTGAACAGCCTTGCTTGTAACTTCACTGGCTACTTCTGATGCATATAATTTAGCCATAGCTGCTTCTACGGAGTATTTCTTTTGTGTATCTTTTGCCATAGCTGCTCTATAAACCATCATTCTGGCAGCTTCCACTTTAGTTGCCATATCAGCAATCTGGAATTGTGTATTCTGGAATTTGGAAATAGGTTTGCCGAATTGTTTTCTTTCCTTTACATATGCAATGGTAGCTTCTAATGCACCTGCAGCAAGCCCAAGCGCCTGAGCAGCAATTCCAATTCTTCCGCCATCCAGAGTCTGCATAGCAATACTGAATCCTTTACCTTCATTTCCAAGCAAGTTTTCTTTTGGAATCCTACAGTCTGTAAATATTAATTCATAAGTGGCTGAACCACGAATACCCATCTTCTTTTCTTTTGTACCAAAGGTAAAACCAGGTGTTCCCTTTTCAACGATAAAAGCAGATATTCCCTTTGTACCCTTAGATTTATCCGTCATTGCAAATATAATATAGATGTCAGCCTCTTTACCATTGGTTATAAATACCTTGGAACCGTTGAGAACATATTCATCACCATCTAAAACTGCCTTGGTTTGCTGTCCTGCTGCATCGGTACCCGCATTGGGTTCTGTTAAGCCAAATGCTCCTAATTTCTCACCCATTGCAAGTGGTTTTAAATACTTTTCTTTTTGCTCCATTGTGCCAAACCTTCTAATGGGTTCCTCACATAATGAGGTATGTGCGGAAACAACTACAGCGGTTGTACCGCATACTTTAGACAGCTCTTCAATACACAGCACATATGTTAAGGTATCACACCCTTGTCCACCGTTTTCTTTTGGAATTGGAATTCCTAAAAACCCTAGCTTTTTCATCTTCTCAACTGTTTCTTTTGGAAAAGCTTCCGTTTCATCTATCTCTCTGGCAAGAGGTTTTACTTCTTTCTCTGCAAAATCTCTAAATAGATTTCTTGCCATTTCATGTTCTTTACTTAAAGTAAAATCCATATCCATTCCTCCAAACTATATTCTACATATATTAATAAACTTGCTTATTGCAAAAAATTCATATTTTGTCATTCTGAGCCGCAGGCGAAGAATCCTATATATACAAGGAGCGTTGTCATTCTGAACCGTAGGTGAAGAATCCCATATATACAAGGAGCGTTGTCATTCTGAACCGTAGGTGAAGAATCTCATATATACAAGGAGCGAGATTCTTCGCCTGCGGCTCAGAATGACATTCCTTTTTTACAATAACTTCTTAATAAGGCAACCTATTAATATATCAATGCTTATTTGCTGTAATTATAAAATCCTTCTCCAGTTTTAATTCCTAATTTACCTCCACGAACCATTTTCCTTAATAATGTATTCGGACGGTATTTGGGATCTCCCGTTTCTTTTTGAAGTACTTCCATAATGGAAAGTACAATATCCAGTCCAATTAAGTCACCTAAAGCTAAAGGTCCCATAGGATGATTAGCCCCAAGCTTCATGGCTGTATCAATGTCTTCCGCCGAAGCTAAACCTTCTGCATAGATTCCAATTGCTTCATTAATCATTGGAATTAATATTCTGTTTACAACAAATCCTGGCCCCTCTTTAATCTCAACCGGTGTTTTGCCAAGAGCTTTTGCAATGGATTTAATATTCTCTACCACTTCATCAGGAGTATTCAGACCGGCAATTACTTCAACAAGCTTCATAACTGGAGCTGGATTAAAGAAATGCATACCTACAACTGGTCTGTCCAGTCCTTTCCCAATTTCAGTAATAGAAAGGGAGGAAGTATTTGTTGCAAATATAGCCTCAGGTTTACATATTTCCTGTAATTCTTTAAAAGTCTGCTTTTTCACATTCATATCTTCTAATGCTACTTCAATTACTAAATCACAATCTGTGCACAAGTCTTTTGTACCTGTAGTAATTTTACTTAAAATGGCATCTGCTAAACTTTGCTCCATTTTGCCTTTTGAAACCCTGCCTTGTAATGATTTTGCAATTTTTTTCTTTCCATTTTCAGCAAATTCATTATTGATATCACATAATACAACAGAATATCCTTCTGTACTTGCAAATGCCTGTGCAATACCGGAACCCATAGTTCCTGCACCAATTACACCTATTATCATAATTACCTCCATTCTGGCGCCTAGGCACCCTTTAAATAATAACAATTTATGTATTGTATAAATTGTCAGTTGAAAAACATTTTCTCAACCTAACCTCTATTCTGATGCCTAGGCGCCTTTTATTTTTTTCAATCTAACCTCTATTCTGACGCCTAGGCGCTTTTTATTTTTTCAATCTAGCCTCTATTCCAGCGTCTTAACGCCTTTTAGTAAGTCTATTTATTCATGAACGGATTGGCTTTTCTTTTTTCCAGAAAAGCAGCCATTCCTTCTTGTTGATCTTCTGTTTCAAAACAGCTTCCAAACAATACTTCTTCTATTTTGACTGCACTATTCATGTCTGCGTCTAATCCTTCATTGATTGCTTTTTTTGCTGCGCGGACTGCGATTGGAGCATTTTTAGCAATATTGGAAGCCATCTTTAAGGCCTGTTCCATAAGTTCTTCCTGAGGATATACTCCATTAACCAAACCAATCCGATAAGCTTCCTCAGACTTAATATTACGTGCTGTATAAATCATTTCCTTTGCTTTTCCTACACTTATCAGGCGGGCTAACCTTTGAGTTCCTCCAAAGCCAGGAGTAATTCCAAGCCCTGTCTCCGGTTGTCCAAATACGGCATTTTCCGAACATATTCTAATATCACAGCTCATTGCAAGTTCACAGCCACCTCCCAGAGCATATCCGTTTACAGCTGCTATTACGGGAATTGGAAAAGTCTCTAATTTTCTAAATACATCGTTACCTCTTTTGCCAAAAACTTCACCTTCAGCTTTGGTAAGTTTATGCATTTCGCTAATATCAGCCCCTGCTACAAATGATTTATCTCCTGAACCGGTTATAATAAGTGCCCGTATTCTATCTAAATTAACTCTATCAAGTACCTTATCCAATTCTTTTAATACATTGGAGTTTAGTGCATTTAACGCCCTAGAACGATTAATGGTAATAATGGCGATATTATCTTGTTCCTCATATATGATAAATTCCATAAAAGACTTCCTTTCACTTAATTTTATGACTTCTTGCACTAAATTTTATGACTTAAACTTTATGACTTCTTTCATTTAATTTTATGACTTCCCAGTCTTCTTTTTAACTATTACTGAAACACCTTTTTCTTCTATTCGCTTCCTGTAAGCCTTTAGTCTTCTTTTTTAACGATTGCAGAAACACCCATTCCTCCGCCAACACATAAGGTAGCAAGACCAAGTTTTGCATCTGCTCTTTTTTGCATTTCATAAAGTAATGTAACTAAAATTCTGCAGCCAGAAGCTCCTACAGGATGTCCAAGAGCAATTGCTCCTCCGTTTACATTCAGCTTGTCATGGTCGAAATGAAGTTCAGAATCTACTGCCAAAGCCTGTGCTGCAAAAGCTTCATTTGCTTCCACTAAGTCTATTTGATCCATAGTTAAATTAGCTTTTTCCAAAGCTTTTCTTGTAGCATAAATTGGTCCTATACCCATGATTCTAGGGTCTACGCCAGCTGATGCACCTACTACCCAGGTAGCCATTGGTTTGATACCAAGTTCTTTTGCTTTTTCCTCACTCATAACAACGATTGCTGCAGCTCCATCATTAATACCTGAAGCATTACCAGCTGTAACAGTTCCCCCTGCTTTGAATACGGGTTTTAATTTTTCCAGACTTTCTACAGTAACTCCCTTTCTAGGACCTTCATCGGTATCGAAGATAATTGTTTCTTTTTTCGTTTTAATTTCTACAGGAACAATTTCATCTTTAAATGCACCGTTACTCATTGCCTTTTCACACTTTTGCTGTGACCAGGCTGCAAATTCGTCTTGAGCTTCACGGCTTATGTTATATTTCTCAGCCACATTTTCCGCTGTAACACCCATATGATAACCATTCATTACATCCCACAATCCATCATTAACCATGGTATCTATCATGGTCGCATTATTCATACGATAACCAAAACGAGCTTTTGTCAAGGCATAAGGTGCCATGGACATATTCTCCATTCCACCTGCTACTACAATGTCAGCTTCTCCTGCCATAATCATTGCTGCAGCCATATTTACACATTTTAAGCCGGAGCCACATACATTATTTACTGTTAACGCTGGAATTTCTTCTGGTATTCCAGCCTTCAGTGCTGCCTGACGTGCTACATTCTGTCCCTGTGCTGCCTGAAGCACACAGCCCATAAATACTTCATCTACCTGATCTGCTCCTACTCCTGATCTTTTAAGAGCCTCTTTCATTACAATAGCCCCCAGCTCTACTGCTGGTGTATTTGATAATGCCCCTCCCATTTTACCAACCGCTGTACGGCATGCACCTGCTAATACTACTTTTTTAGACATAGTAACCCTCCAATCCGGCGCCTTAGCGCCTTTCAATAACGATAGTAACCGGTTGATAACCTTCAATCCGGCACTTTATATACCTTTTTATTTCCAGTACCTTCTTCATTTATTTAATTTTATGTGAAATAGTATAATTTTTTGTTTTATAAAAGGAGCTGTTGCTTCTGACTAAAATTAATCATGTTGTAGCAGCCCCTTATGTGTGTTGTTTATGTGTAATTGGATAGTTAATAGAAGTTACTTCATGGAAGCAACTATACTATCAACAAGGGCATCCATTTCCGGAAGATTATCCTCAGTCATAGATGAGTTCAAAGTAATTTTTTCATCCAGAATATTAATATCCTTCATCTCATTATCCAAAAAGTCATGCATTAAAGTTCCTGATTTGCAAGCCCAGGATCCATTCTCCAATATGGCGAAAGTACGCTTTTGAAGATTCAAAGCCTTCATATCCATAAGGTAATTATGGATTAGTGGATACATTCCAAGGTTGTATGTAACGGAAGCAAGTACAACGTGGCTGAGACGGAATGTTTCTGAAATTAACGTAGATACATGAGTATTAGATACATCATACATTACTACGTTGGTTACACCCTTTTCTACAAGACTGGCAGCTAAAGCGCTGGCAGCACTTTCTGTATTGCCATACATGGAAGCATATACAATCATGACACCCTTTTCTTCTGGCTCATATCTGCTCCATTTGTCGTATTTATCTAAGAAATATCCTAAATTAGAGCGCCAAACAGGTCCATGTAATGGGCAGATGATTTTAATATCAATGGTTCCTGCCTTTTTAAGCAGGGCTTGAACGTGAGGTCCGTACTTTCCAACGATGTTTGTAAAGTAACGTCTGGCATCGTCAATCCAGTCACGGTCAAAGTTTACCTCATCATTAAAAAGTTTACCATCTAAAGCACCAAAGGAGCCAAAGGCATCTGCTGAGAATAGAACACCATTTGTCGTATCAAAGGTTACCATAGCCTCTGGCCAATGAACCATAGGCGCTGATACAAAGACTACTTCATGTTTACCAAAGGAAAACGTATCTCCTTCTTTCACTTCCACCATCCGTCCATCAACATTGAAACCGAACTGGCGCATGAGCATGAAAGCTTTTTCCGTGCTAATTACTTTTGCCTTTGGATATCGTAAAAGAACTTCTTCAATGGATGCTCCGTGGTCGGGTTCCATATGGTTAATTACAAGGTAATCCAATTGTCTGCCATCTAAAACTTTCTCAATATTCTCTAAAAATTGTCTGCAAACTGACCAGTCTACTGTATCGAACAGCACTGTCTTTTTATCTAAAAGTAAATAGGAATTATAGGAAACTCCCTTTGGAATAGGATGTATATTTTCAAATAGGGCAAGACGGTGGTCATTGGCTCCCACCCAATAGAGATCTTCTGTTACATTTCTTACACAATACATGGTTAATCCTCCTTAACATTAATTGTTTTATAGTATCCTTACACTTAAGCCTCTATGAATTGGTCTTTTTCTTCACCACATTCTGGGCAGATCCACTCTTCTGGAAGTTTATCAAATAAAGTTCCTGGATATATCTCATTTTCAATATCACCTACACCAGGGTCATATTCATATCCACATCCGCTGCAGACATAATGCTTCCAAGTAGGTTTTACTTTCTTTGGAACTGCACGTTTCATCTTTTTCATAGGTGGAGCAGGTTTCTTTGCTTCTCCATTGTCTAAAGCCTGAGTTAGTAACGGCATAATTTCATTTAAATCGCCTACGATACCGTAGTCACAATTCTTAAAGATAGGAGCATTTGGATTGTTGTTAATAGCAACTATAGTCGCAGCGTCCTTGATTCCTTTCAAGTGTTGACCTGCGCCGGAAATACCACATGCAATATAAAGGTTACCATTAAATTTCTGTCCTGACATTCCAACATATCGATTTAATGGTAGATAGTGCAGGGTTTCTGCCACTGGACGAGATGATCCAAGTGCTGCACCAGCCTGAATAGCAAGTGCCTTTGCCATTTCCATATTCTCAATTTCTCCAATTCCTTTACCAACACTTACAACTCTTTCTGCCTTTACAATAGGAGTATCTATATCGATGCCTACCGTAAAGTCGTATCCGTCTTTCACGAGAGCTTCTACTAAGGTTGCAACACGTTCAGCAGGAGTACCGTCTTTTAGAATCATCTTCTTACGCACACCGGTTGCAGGACCTGGCTTTGCTCCCCTTCCAGTTTCATATTTAGGCATTTTGCCGATGATATGAGAGGCAATAACAACTCTCTGAATTTCGTTGGTGCCCTCATAAATAGTACAAATCTTAGCATCACGGTAAGCTCTTTCTACTTCCATGCCTTTCAGATAGCCACTTCCACCGAATATTTGAAGAGCATCATTAACAATCTCTAAACATACATCAGATGCATATTGTTTTGCCATGGCAGCTTCCATGCTATAGGATTCATGGTTTTCTTTCAAATCCGCAGCACTATAAACTAAAAGCCTTGCAGAACGAAGCTTTGTAGCCATATCCGCCAGCTTAAAAGATATAACCTGCTGCTGGCAGATAGGTTTGCCAAACTGTATACGTTCTTTCGAATACTCCAGTGCATTCTCATAGGCTCCTTGTGCAATACCCAGAGCTTGAGCAGCTATACCGATACGTCCGCCATCCAATGTACTCATGGCAATTTTAAATCCTTCCCCCTCTTTGCCAAGTAAATTTTCTTTTGGAACTTTTACATTATTAAAGATTAATTCAGCAGTAGATGAGGAGCGAATACCCATTTTGTCGTAGTGGTCACCAAAAGTAAATCCTTCCCATCCTTTTTCAACGATGAAAGCACTGATTCCATGTATTCCATAGTCTGGATCAGTCATGGCAAAGACCACATATGTATCTGCTTTGTCAGCATTGGTAATAAAAATCTTTCCACCATTTAGGATATAGTAATCGCCTTCCAGTTCTGCAGTTGTTTCTGTTCCACCTGCATCACTTCCTGCATTTGGTTCTGTAAGACCGAATGCACCTATTTTTTCGCCTGTGGCTAATGGTACAAGATATTTCTGTTTTTGCTCCTCCGTACCATAAGCAAAGATTGGCCAGGTTCCAAGGGAAGTATGGGCAGATAGGATAACACCAGTACCACCGTCTACACGGGAGAGTTCTTCAACTGCAATGGCATAGCTGATTACGTCTAAGCCCGCGCCTCCGTACTCCTTAGGATATGGGATACCCATATATCCCAATTCGCCCAGTTTCTTAATGGCATCTGCGGGAAATTCGTTTTCTTTGTCCAATAAGAATGCTATAGGTTTTACTTCTGCTTCTGCAAACTCCCGGATTTTTGCACGCAGCTCTTCATGATCTGCAGTGGTTTTAAATAACATACTATTTCCTCCTTTAATACTTTAAAATTTTTATATTTTATGTTTATAAGTTCCTTTAGCTAATTTCTCTAATATGGAACCCATAAACAGGATGCATATATTAATTGGATATTGCTTTTATGAATGGATTCTTTTGATACTTGATAACTTTTATCCACTTTATGTGTAAAAAAAAATTTGCCTCATTAACTCATATAAATACTAGATGATTTTTATCCACTTTATTCAGAAAAAAAATATTGTTTCATTGCTACTTATATTAATACCAAATAGTCCTTATCCGCTTTACTCAGAAAAAAATATTATATCGTTACTGCTAATTTTAATACTAGATAAGTTTTTTCCACTTTATATCAAAAAAAAATTTGTACAAATATGGGTTTTTTTATTGACATTTGACTTAATTTGT
>CALDJN010000160.1 GCA_937901695.1 uncultured Anaerocolumna sp. | reverse complement strand
GAAAATAAAAGGAGCGTGAACAATATGAAAGGTCATAAATTGCAGCCATTGAGGAAGTCGGAAAAAATATATGCAGAAGAAAACCATAATCTTGTCTATGGATTCCTTCATCGGTATGGATATAGCATTGAGGAATACTACAATGTGGTAATCTTTGGATATCTTAAAGCTGTACAGGTATATCATAGAAGGGAAGACTTGCAGGAGAAATGTGACTTTGCCTTTATCAGTTGGCAGTATATGAGGGCAGAGATTGGAAACCATTTCCGCATGGAAAATTCAAAGAAGAGGAAACCAGAGGAAAAAGTCAGCAGCTTGAACTATTCTGATATGGAAAATATGACTTGTTCTGTTAATGGAAAATCTCCTGAAGCTGATGTAATAGAAAACCTTTTGCTTGAAACGGTATTGGATAATCTCAAAGGAATACAACGGGAAATCGTAAGGTTGAAGATAAGCGGATACAGTAATAAGGAAATCTATATGCTACTGGGGATTCCTTCATCAACTTATTATAAGGAATTACAGAGGATTAGAATAGCAGTGGAAGAATTATTGATTGGTTAGGGTACTCTCTAACCAGCCGGAGAAAGTATAAGCGGAGGGAATAGGCATGGCAGTATATCTTACAAATGGAAATTATTTTATAACACATACAAGAACAGGAGCAATTGTAAAGGTAAACAATATAGGGGAAGCACAGGATTTTCGCACAGTGGAAAGAGCTATGGAGCATAAGAGAAAGCACCCCGGAAAAACAAGTGGATATTATTATATAGGAACAGAAGATAATGTACATACAAAATCTGCTGCCCAAGTGGAAAATACTTTTAAACGGAAACACTTTTCTCCAAGTGATAGATTGCAGATATACAGGAAGACAAAATGTTATTGTTACATGTGCGGGGAATTTATTGATTATGATAAGTTTGAGATTGAGCATAGAATTCCACTTGCTAAAGGTGGAACAAATGACATGAACAATCTCTTTTGTAGCTGCCATACTTGCAATAACCTAAAAGGAAGTATTGCACCGGCTGACCTGATGGAAAAAATAAAGCAAATTCATCTGTATCAGATAAGGAAAGTACATGGAAACAGTATAAAGTGGAAAATTGCATATAAGGCATTAGAAGGGATTCTGTAATACTTTGGCACTGGTGGAAAATATTCTGCCGGTGCTGATTGAATAAAGGATGAAGGAGTGTTATAATATACACTAAAATAGAGGTATATTATAAATAGGAGCTTATGTTTATGGTTAATTATAATAAATTGCTGGAAAAATTAAAGGAAAAAGGTATTACAACCTATACAATCAGAAAGAAGGCATTGATTCCGCAAAGCACACTGACTAAATTTACCATGTGTTCTGGTTCTTCGTGGGGGGAAATTGAAGACAAGCTGGAACAGTATAAGCAAAAGCATGATGGGAAAGAGTTTGTATATGATGTCAGCACGAAAACTATAGAAGATATTTGCCAGCTACTACAATGCCAACCTTATGATCTGATTGAATGGAAAGTAGAATTGAAATCGGAATTATCCTATGAAAACCGTTTTCTCAAGGGAGACTAACTTAAAAGACCGCTTGCAAAAACAAACGGTCTAGTATATAATTTACTTAGAAAGGTAGTCGGAATTGAAATTTCCGATTGCCCTCAGTTAAATCAGTTTATAAGAAATAGCATCTAACTTTGGACGGTTGGGATGCTATTTCTTTTTGTCATTGTTATGATGGTCTATGTAGTCCAGTGCTGTAAAGATTACAAGCAGCAAAGTTAATACATCACCTATATTCATAAGGCATCACCCTCTCTTTCACGATACTAGAGGGCAATCGACATCGGAAATTTGCATCCTGCTTTCTGTTCAATTATATGAGTTAAGTATAGCATGGGGAACATAAGTTCGCAATCAAAAAAAGCATCAACAGGAGCGAATATTAATCTTCTGAAGGTGCTTTTTCTATTGACTGCTGCCCAGAATGAATATTATCAACAGCTGATTGCAATTCAATAGACTCCCATTGATTGTGGATAATCTGCCTGTCAAGTTCTGCAATCCTTTTACTGGCGTATTTGTCCAGCCATTCCATAAGGAAAT
>CALDJN010000159.1 GCA_937901695.1 uncultured Anaerocolumna sp. | reverse complement strand
TGCAGATGTAGGTGTTACCATAATTGCTATTATTAACTCCTTTAGAGCACTTCAATTTAAGAAATGATTGTAAGGACTTTTGTAAAGCTAACATTACTATGAAAGTGTGAAGAGAATTTCTAAGGCGTCAAAAGACGCTGCCTAAGAAATTCTATTACTTCTCAAATGGAAGACATAGTCTTCCATTCGGAAGAACTCCACCATGAGAATCCATTGGAATTCTCATGGCGAACTTCTTCATCTATTATTTGGGTGGCAAAGCCACATCATGTCTGGAAGTGTGTCATTCTGAGCATAGCGAAGAATCTCTTTCGTTCATAGTGGTGTTGTTAAACGTGATAATTCAAAGCAAAAATTCAACGAAATTGAATTTGCGAAGAATCTCATTTTAAAGTGGGATTCTTCGCGCTAAAGCACTCAGAATGACAAAGTTTTACCATTTTCAATTTTTATATGTTATAAAGGTAAGTCTCTTTTCTTAAAAACAAAAAATCCGGAAGCATATAAAATAATTGCTAATAGGGTTAGGATAACAAAATTAATTACATATCCTTCACCACTGATAATCTTATCTGGGTCTAACAAGGTAAATAAGGTAAAATATTTTAAAAATTCAACGGATTCACCTGTACCGGATAACATTTGCAAAACTAGGAAAGCAACAGGTAATCCTGCACCAAGAGCCAGGGAATTCTTTGTATCATTAAATAAAGAGGAAGCAAAGAAACCTATTCCGGTCACGGCAAAGTACAGTAGTAAGGTATTTAGATTTAATAATAGGAATCCTTTTATATCCAGCTCATTTGGAAAAATCATTTCACTTACCAGAATTCCTACTATAGTAATGATTCCAATTAATAAAGTAATACTTATAAGAAGAAAGCCTGCTTGGGTTCTTGCTATTTTGCCTCTGGTATTGGGAGTAGAAAGTAAATAAGCCATAGACCCTTTATCCACATGGGATGCAATGCTGCGGTTTGCAACAATGATTACATATATCATAGGCAGTAGGAATATTAAAAATCCATAAAAGTAAGATGCGACAAATCCCAGTAAAGTAGTACCTGCTTCAGAAAAGCCCAATGCAGCGACTAATCCTTGCGGTAGTACTTTTAACATTTCATCTAAAGTATCTTGTGTACTTGGATCAAACATTTGTATAATAATAGATAAATAAAACATTAATACAGCAAGAATTATAATAAAAACAATATAATTTTGCTTTATAGTAGCTTTGAATAAAGGTTTGCTAAACATTATCTTGCACCTCCTTGTTTAGTGGTATTCCCTTTTGCCTCAGTAGTTCCATAATATTGCATAAAGACTTCTTCCAGGCTGTTTTTCTGTGTATCAAAATCTATGATGGTATAGCCACTTAAAGATTTCATTAATTTTGTAACACTTCCTAATACATCAACTATAGCAGTTGCGCCGTCCAACGTAATCTTATCAAAATTATCCGTTTTAGCAAATGCACTGGCAGCAGCAGGACTGTCAAAGGTAATAATATAGGACTTTCTGCGTTTTGTTTTAAGTACATGTATATCTTCTGTTGCAACTAATTCTCCTGTCCGGATAATTCCGATTCGGTCACAGGTCTTTTCGATTTCTTCAAAGCTATGGGAAGACATAAGAATGGTTTTGCCTTTTGCTTTTTCTTCTAATATTAATTCAGCAAATATATTTTGCATCAGAGGATCTAATCCACTGGTCGGTTCATCTAATATTAATACTTGTGGATCATGCATAAATGCACAGACGATTCCTAATTTCTGTTTCATACCTTTTGACATTTTACGGATGGTTCCTTTGGAATCTAACTGGAACTTTTCAATTAATTTATCACGGTAAGAGGTATCCGTTAATCCACGCATTTCTCCCATAAATTTTAAAAAGTCCATACCCTTCATGCCATCAAAGAATGCAATCTCTGCAGGCAGGTAACCTAAATTCTTCATAATTTCAGCAGTATTTTTTCTACAATCCATTCCTAAGATTTTAGCACTTCCTATATCAGGGGTAAGAAAACCCAGAAGATGCCTTATGGTTGTAGTTTTTCCTGCTCCATTTGGACCAAGGTAACCGAATACCTCCCCTTTTTCAACGTGAAATGATAAATTAAATATTCCTTTGTGATTTCCATAATCCTTTGTTAAACCATTGATTTCAATGACTGACATCTAAAAATTCTCCTTTCTGGTTCATCAATTCTGTTACAGGCTATAAACTGCCACATGGTGGAAATAAGGTTATGAGCAAGTAAGGTAAGCGGATAAGATTGTCTGTAGCAAAGCTTGCCTGTCAGCAAAACTTGCCTATCGACAAGCGGAATATCCGCCTTGACTTCTAACAATTACAGATATTCTTCTTTATAAAAGTTTTTTCGCAATAATTCCATATAGGAATCAAATACTTGAAACATTTCTGTTAATTCCTCTAATGTAAAGGCTGAATAAGGATTCATTTTCCTTTTCATAAGAAGCTGATTCATACAACCTTCAGAACACCATATAACCAATTGGATTACCATTTTGGGGTTTATACCGTCTTTGAATTTGAAATAATCCAGATTTTCATAAAATTTTAGTGTTTCATCCTGGGTGTATTGTAGATTGATATTTTGTATCTCTTTCTTGACGGCAGGAGCTGTCTCGCTATATGCTTTCATTAAGAAAGAATACATATATGGATATTTTATGGTCAGGTCAGTTTTGATGTACTCTATTTTTTTTAATCGCTGAAAGAAGTCTGTATATGCCATAAAATTAGTTTCATTTTCTGCAGCAAGATGCTCCATTTTGTTAGCACAGTATACGTATAAGAATACAAAGAAATTTTTCTTTGATTCAAAATAATAGAATAAACTCCCTTTTGATATACCTGCTATTTCTACGATTTTATCAATAGATGCTTTTGTGTAGCCATTTTCACCAAAAATAGAAAGACCTGCATTGATAATTTTCATTTTTTTATCTTCTTCTAACTTTTCAAAACGATCATACAAATTTACGAACTCCTTTCTATGTCAAAGAAGATTGGGAACATCCACCTTGACTAGTTGACTAAGATGGTCAAACATAGAATAACACCTTTGACCAATTTAGTCAACATAAAGTTTTGACTAAGTTAGTCATAAGGTGGGTTATAGTTTTGCTTGTGCATTTCACCTTCCTTTTATCTGCCTTGCCTTCATGGGTTCAAACCGCTTCGTTTTTTGGCATTAATTAATGATAAGATTTATTTTATTTTTATTTTAATATAATGAAATATTGGGAAAGACTTGTACAACCAATGCATTTCGATTATAATAAGTAAGATTTAAGGAAACGTAATAATGAATAGCAGAAGGATTAAAATAAGGAGATGAGAAGCTATGGCAGAAACCTTTAAGAAAGCAGCTTTGATTACCTCAATTACGAAATTGACAGAGGATATCTATAGCATGTGGATCAAAGAAGAGGATATTGTGGCCAATGCAAAACCTGGTCAGTTTTTGTCCTTGTATTGCAAGAGCGAGAATCGTTTACTTCCAAGGCCAATTAGTATATGTGAATTAGATAAAGATAATGGATTGCTGCGATTAGTTTACCGTGTAGTTGGTAAGGGAACAGAAGAATTCTCAAAATATAAGGTATCTGATAGGATAGAAGTAATGGGACCTTTAGGTAATGGCTTCCATCTGGAAGGAAAGAAAGCAATATTAATCGGAGGAGGAATCGGTATACCTCCTATGCTAGAATTAGCAAAGCAGTTATTTTGCGAAAAGCAAATTGTACTGGGTTATCGTGATGAAACATTTTTAAATGAAGAATTTAAACCGTACGGGCAAGTTTATTTATCTACAGAAGATGGCAGTGCAGGAACGAAAGGCAATGTAATAGACGCTATAAAGGCGAATAACATAGAGGGTGATATTATATTTGCCTGCGGACCAACTCCAATGCTTCGTGGTGTAAAAGCATTCGCTTTAGAGAATGATATCAAAGCACAAATATCCATGGAAGAAAGGATGGCTTGCGGTATAGGAGCTTGTTTAGCTTGTGTATGTAAATCAAAAGAAGTTGACCATCATACCCATGTAAATAATAAGCGAATTTGTAAAGAAGGACCTGTATTTTATGCGGAAGAAGTTGAATTATAGCTAAAACTCCAGCTAAAACAGGTAAGTCCTTCCCTAGTGAGGTTAATATTATATATAAAATAGTAATGTAATTAAAATAGAGACATTAAAAATTGAGAATGAAGTAAGTATAGTTTATCAATAATAAATATGTGTATATAGGTATAAACTATTTGATTATTCCCCACAGGAAAGATAGGAGAGAAGTTAAAGAAATGAATACGAAAGTTAAAATAGCAGGTGTTGAATGGAAGAATCCTGTAACAACTGCTTCCGGTACCTTTGGTTCCGGTTTAGAATATAGCCAGTTTGTTGACTTAAATAAACTAGGAGCTGTAACAACAAAGGGTGTATCCAATGTACCATGGATTGGAAACCCAACACCTAGAATTGCTGAAACTCATAGTGGTATGTTAAATGCAATTGGTTTACAAAATCCTGGCGTTGACGTATTTGTAAAAAGGGATTTGCCCTTCTTACTTGATTATGATACAAAAGTAATTGTAAATGTATGTGGAAAAACAACGGAAGATTACTGTGAGGTTGTGGAAAGGCTGGCAGATTATGACGTGGATATGTTAGAAATTAATATCTCATGTCCAAATGTAAAAGAAGGTGGAATTGCCTTTGGTCAGAATTGTTTTGCAGTTGAGAATATTACGAAAGAGCTGAAGAAACGTGCAAAACAACCTATTATTATGAAGCTAAGTCCAAATGTAACCGATATTACCGAAACAGCCAAAGCAGCAGAAGCAGCAGGTGCAGATGCACTATCCTTAATCAATACACTTACTGGTATGAAGATTGATATTCATAAGAGAGCTTTTCAGTTCGCCAATAAAACCGGTGGGTTATCAGGTCCTGCTGTAAAACCTATTGCGGTCCGTATGGTTTATCAGGCAGCCAGTGCAGTTAAGATTCCTATTATAGGAATGGGCGGAATTATGACAGGTGAGGATGCCATTGAATTTATTATGGCAGGAGCAACTGCTGTTGCATTGGGAACAGCTAACTTTACCAACCCTACAGCTACTCAGGATGTAATTACTGGTATCGAAGAATATATGAAAAAATACCATGTAGAAGATATTAATGATTTGATTGGCTGCGTAAAGTAAAGAGAGAATGGACGATGAATAATTAAATATTTAATAGTAAAAGGGTGAAACAGTGCAAAAGGTTGAAACAGTTAGATTTTTAAACAGTAAGAAGTTGAAATAGTAAGAAAATGAAATAGTAAGAAAATGAAATAAAGGGAAAATGAAGCATAGCAATAATTTAATATAAACTAGGAGGAACAAAATGGAACAATACAAAAAAGAGTTTATAGAATTCATGGTAGATTGTGGAGTGTTAAAATTTGGTGATTTTAACACGAAGAGCGGAAGAAAAACACCTTTCTTCATTAACGCAGGATTTTACCGCACCGGTTTCCAATTAAGAAAACTAGGTGAATATTACAGTAAAGCGATTAAGGAGCGTTTTGGACTGGATTTTGATATTCTATTTGGACCAGCTTATAAAGGAATTCCGTTAAGTGTAGCAGCCTCCATGGCAATTAGTGAATTTTATAATAAAGAAATTGGATACTGCTCAAACCGCAAAGAAGTAAAAGATCATGGCGATAAAGGTATCCTTCTTGGAAGCCCTATTAAAGATAAAGATAGAATTATTATAATTGAAGATGTAACTACAGCAGGAACTTCCATAGGGGAAACCATGCCAATATTAAAGGCGCAAGGTGACGTAGATGTAATTGGACTTGTGGTTTCTGTAGACCGTATGGAAAAAGGTCAGGGAAGTAAAAGTGCATTAGTAGAAATTGAAGAAACTTACGGAATAAAGGCAACTTCTATCGTTACTATGGAAGAAGTAGTTGAACATTTATATAATAAGCCTTATAATGGAAACATCATAATAGATGATACGTTAAAAGCTGCAATTGATGCATATTATAAGCAGTATGGTGCAGAAAGATAAGAAGTTGCTAATATGATTCACAGCTTAGAGCATATATAATCTTGGCGTGATTCTAATAAAAGCTAACTAGTAAATGTAAAAGATTCTAGAAAGGCTGGTAGGAAATATGAGTGAGAAAATCTATACAACTATGAAGTCAGTAGGTATCGGTAATTTAGTCATGGGAATTTTGCTTATTGTGGCTGGTATTGTAAGTGGAGTACTAATGATAATAAGTGGTGGAAAGCTACTAAAGAAAAAATCGGAAATACTATTTTAATTGTCAATCTAAAAGTTATATAATTATATGTAATAAGCTGGTATTCTCTAAAGGAAGAGCCAGCTTACAGTTTTGAATTTAACCTTATCAGGAAAATAGTTGGTTGGAATGGTAAATTCCTCTTTCAAAAGGTAAATTCCATCAAATAGAATAATTAAAAATAGGTCAAGAAAAATCAAATAAGATTATTTATACAAATTTTTACTGATTTACAATTTTGATACATTTTTCTATTGACAAAGAAGATTAAACGCTGTATAATCTATCATTGTTGTGAGAAAAACGGGGTGTGGCTCAGCTTGGCTAGAGCGCTTGATTTGGGATCAAGAGGTCGC
>CALDJN010000158.1 GCA_937901695.1 uncultured Anaerocolumna sp. | reverse complement strand
AATCCGGATGTCATTCTGAACCGCAGGTGAAGAATTTAGGTGTCATTCTGAACCGCAGGTGAAGAATCCGAATGTCATTCTGAACCACAGGTGAAGAATCCGAATGTCATTCTAAACCGTAGGTGAAGAATCCGAATGGGATTCTTCGCCTTTGGCTCAGAATGACATAATAATGACATTTTCTATTTTGCAACAGCCCCAATATTCTTTAGATGAAAACCTTACTAAATCATTTTTTTATACAAATTACATTCCATATGGTTTTGGTCTAATTCCAATGCCTTTTCAAAAGCTTTCTTAGCTTCTTCCCTATTTCCCAGACCAAGATTGGCAAGCCCTATCAAGTAGTAGCAATGCACCTTATTCTTCTTATTCATATCTTCCTTAAATATAATAAAGTCTGGTAAAGAAACAGCGAAATAATCTCTATGAACCTGATCAAACAAATATCTTTCACCATAATCAAGCAGTTTATAGAACTTAGAATTTGCTTCTATTGTTTTTCCTAGCTTTTTCTTTGCAAGTCCCTGATAAAGAATCATATCGGCAGGCTGATCATAATAATACATTACACCTGCAGGATTGTCTGCACCACGGGAGGCTAATTCATAATATTCTTTCGCTAAATCCAGCTCCCCTGTTTCTTCATATATACATCCTATATAATAATTCAAGTGATTATCTTTTGTTCCCTCTAGTTTACCTTCTCCCAGATTTTCCGGATAAACTAGAGCAGCTTTTATATGGTTCATAGCACCACAATAATCATGATTTTTTATTTCTTCTTTAGCCATTTCTAAAAGGGCTATCTTATATTGACCAGTTACTTTTCCTTCTCCACCTTCCCAGGGATGAAATCTTCTTGACATTATCTTTTCATAGGCTTCTTTATGTCTGCCCACCTGATTCAAAAGAGTAATATATTCTATATACATATCGTCTCTTTCAGCCACAATATCAAGATATTTTTCGCAGAAATAGATTCTTTTTTTCGCTGATGCACCAAGCTTTTTGTATAGCTGGTCTAGTTCAAATAAAACCCTGGAATCTGCAGTGTCCAGTTGAAAAGCTTTTTCCAGTACTTCTTTTGCTTCTTCTGTTTTATTGTATTGATTATAATAAACAAGAGATAAATTTCTTAACACAGTTGGATAAGTATTATCCAGTACAGCACTCTTCTCCCATAATTCTTTTGCTAACTTATATTGCTTTTTATCATAATATAAGTTTCCAAGGTAATAAGGCGCCTTAGCATCTTCCGGTTCTTTTTGCATAACATATTCTAATACCAGAATATCTTCCAATTTATTAGGAAAACAGCAATATGGAGAACATCGCTTTGCTTCTTTCCATAATCTTGATGCAGCATCCTGTAATCCAAGTTTATCAGAATAATATCCCTCATAATATTTTATCATTGGATTTGTGTCACTGCATAATTCTAATACTTCCATTGCCTCCTGATACATTCCGGCTTCTGCATATACTTTAGAGGTTTGCAGAAAGTTCTCAGAAAAATTACGCATAAATAGCGCTAAATCCTTTTTCTTTTTATTCGATAAATCTTTTTCTTTTATGAGTAATATTTTTTCGTATTGGCTTACATAATCAAAACTATCTATCATGAGGCTTGCTTCAATATACGCTTTCGCTTCCTCCATACGGCCTAATTTTCTTAATAGTATTGCTTTTAAACCTCTAGCCTTTATGTTATGACTGTTCTTTATTAAAGATTTTTCAATAAATTCCAAAGCGGAGGGATAGTTTTTCTTTCTTGATGCAATGGCAGCTAAATAGTAAAAAGACATCTCCTGCTGTTCATTTGACCATGCTGCTTTATAAAAAGTATCATAAGCCTCATCTACTTTATCCTGATACAGTAGAGAGATTCCTAAGTTATAGTATGGTTCGCTATTATAAGGGTTAGGATTCTTCCATATTAAACGTTCTATGGCTTTTCTAAAATACTTTTCAGATTCGGTAAATAATCCTCTGCGTAATAGTAAAGATCCATATGCATTATTGATACGGATATCACCTGAGTCCCTCTTTAATCCTTCCAAATAATAATCATCTGGTTCAAAAGTTGCATGTCGATATTGTTCAATATGAAGCCCTGTTAGATATAATTCTTCATTGGTCATAATATCCTTAGGCTTCTTAGCTGGTTTTGCAGGCTCAGGCATTTTTTCAATTTTCTTTTCTTCCGGTACGTATTTTACCAGTAGATTTCCTGAATCGTCAAAAACCTCTAAGGATAAATCTGATACAGATAGCTTTGTATTAGATTTATTTGTTTTAAATTCATCTGCTTTAGACTCATCTGTTTTAGATTCATCTGTTTTAAATCCATCTACTTTAGATTCACCTGTTTCAAATTCACCTATTTTAGGTTCACCCATTTTAGATTCATCCAGCATAGCATAAGTTTTTTCAAAAATATGAATCGGAGAAATATTTGCCGTCTCCTCTACAAAAACTATGTCTTTCTTCTTTATTACTATTTTCGCATTTTTAAATTCTGAGGAAGTATAAACGCAGGTATATATGCCATTAGCTTTAACCTCAAAATTTACTACAGCATCAATGGAAGCATTTTTCACCTCACCAACCGCTTTATAAGGCATAAAATATTGGGTGAAGGTTTTTTCCTCAAATGGTTTTAACCATGAAAAGTCAGGCTGATTATCTGTAAATACGCCTGCCATTAATTCAATATAAGGTCCATCTTCATCCGTTAAGTTGCGATCCCATGCTTTTCCAAAATCACCACATCCCCAGGTCCATTGCTTTTTACCTGGTGAAACATGATGATCTGCAACATAAAGAATACCTGCCTTTTTCCCATAATCATAACCGCCAAGAAAATCATAGTTAGAATGTTCCGCCATATAGGAAGTTGGAACTGGTATATTTTTATATCTTGATATATCTACTCCTTCACTATAATCCTTCTTATAGTATACACCTGTAGCAATAGGAAATCTAGATACATCTCTCTTTCCGTGATCCATTACAGCATGAACATCCGGCGGAAAAATAGACTGGGTATTATCGTTAACAGCAACTGCCGGATTAGCCCACCACAAGAACGTCTGTGGGAAAGGTGTTTGGTTATAAAGCTGTCCTTTAACCTCTATATAAGCCTTGTCAGGATATAAAGTAAATGCCGTAACAGCCTTTGTTCCATACATCTGATCCATGTCATTTGTTAGTAAGGTCATGCTTCCATCCTCATTTTCACGGATTTTATAATCAACGGGTAAAAATGTAGTTGGTCTGTGATGCTGAGGCCAGTTGAATTCAATACCCCCGGAAATCCATGGACCTGTTAAACCTACTAAGGCAGGCTTTATTACTTTATTATAATATACAAAATCATAATCATTTGTTTTATCATATGCCCTGTAAATTCTTCCTCCAAGTTGCGGAAGAACAATAACTCTTAAATATCTATTTTCCAGATATACTGCACAATATGATTTATCCTCTTTTTTATCACTAATTTTTTCAATTACTGGATAAGGGTATACCTTTCCTGAGCTTCCCTGATATACTCTGCTATCAGAAAAGATGGGATTTTTATTTGGTTTCCCAACCTCATAAGTAGGAATAATCAAATCTTCCTTCCATATTTTTACACCATAGAGTTTCTCGTCCATTTCGCTACCTCCTATGTTTATCTTTATGCTTAACATTATATAATGGGAAACCAATATATTCATTAAACTAACTTGCTGATAAATTATGAAAAATTGCCTTTTTATTTAAGGTTAATATACCTGCTTATATGTTGGTTTTCTTTTGCAAATCCTTTATTACGTTGACTTTGGCTTTTTAATCACTTATAATATTTTATATATTCAATTTTAAAATTAGGGAGAATATTTTATGAAACCAATGGATTTAGGAGTAGTCGCAGATTCTTCGATTTATTTTCATAACGCAAGTCCTCAAGCTAAAAAAATGTTCTACTATCTTTTATGTACCGGACATTATTACTGCAATTCCGAATATATAGTAACTAGAAATAAACTAGATAGCTTTTTACTCATGTATATCAAACAAGGCAACGGATTTGTTACCTGTAATCATGTAACCACGCCTTTTCATCAAGGACAAGTTGTTTTATTGGATTGTTACAGCCCCCATTCATACAGTTCCGATGGAGACTTGGAAATTTATTGGATTCATTTTGATGGCAATACTTCAAGAGACTACTATGAATACATTATTTCTCAATCAGGAAATGTTATTACTTTAAAAGACACCTATTCCATGGAAAAATATTTAATGAAAATATATTCTTTTTTTCAAAATAATACTAAAATTCATGAAGCCTTAATCTCAAAATACATAACGAATCTATTAACAGATTTAATCTTATTTACCAATGAAATAACTCCAAGTTACGAACATTCCGATTTAGTGGAAGATACTATTTCATATATCTGCAACAATATCACCGGTACCTTAAGCTTAGAAGAATTGTCCTTAAGAGTTTCATTAAGTCCCTATTATTTTACAAGGGTCTTTAAGAAGGAAACAGGATATACGCCCCACGAATATATAATTAATGCCAGAATCAATGTAGCAAAATTCTATTTAAAAGCAACACCTTACCCCGTAAAGGAGATTTGCTTTAGCTGTGGTTTTACAAGTGAGAGTAATTTTTGTACATCTTTTAAAAAAGTTGTTGGAATAACACCCTCTGAATATCGAATTAAGTTTACACAGTAAATAAAAAGTTATCGCATTAACTATAATGTACGTACGCTTTGCCTTGCAGTTTATTGAAAACTCAGGAAGTGGTGACTTGCCT
>CALDJN010000157.1 GCA_937901695.1 uncultured Anaerocolumna sp. | reverse complement strand
TTAAATTGAAATATTTTCAATCAATTACCCAAAAATTGATTGAATAACGTTCAAATATTGCGTATTCTTTTTAATTTCTTCATTATTTTGGTTTTCATAAAATATTTTTGATTTTTCATAAGATATTGTCTTTCTGATAAAATCATTTCCATTAAACGTTAAAATAGATCTATTATTCGCATAATGGCCATCAAGGACAACATTGCGTCCTAATACAGAAAAATCATATACTGTAAATTCTGGAATCCTTTTATTGCAAAGTTTCTGGGCTAAAGATTTGTCCAAAATAACATCGGTTTCTTCAGACAATGCTACTTGAACATCCGGCATTTCCATTAGTTCTTCAGTGATAAGTCGTTCACTATCTGTTATTATCAAATAAGGGCACTCTTCTTGAGCTTGTTCCAATGTCAATGATGTTTCTTTTAACGAATAAACAGTGTGCGAATTTATCCTATTTATAATACCCACTACTATGAGTAACATGATAATTAAAACAGTCGTAAAGATTTTGATTCGTTTTGATAAGCTAATTCTATTAATAGTAACACCTCCAAAATATATGAATCCTACAAAAATTTTACGCTAGCGTAATTCTTTTCACTTTTTGCAATACCTTTGCATACGTTTCTACATCCCTTATTCATACTTGTCACCCATTAGGTTCAATTTGAATGATATAAGTCTCGTTTACACCCTCCGAACCTGAATACACAATTGTACCCAGCTTCTTTAGTAAATCATTGTTCAAAGAATTATACTTGGTCTGCTCTAATTTCCCCACATAAATATACTCTATTCCATATTTATCAATTAGAGTTTGTACTAATTCTTGATCCGTAGAAGTATATATTGTCTGTATATCTGCTGCACGTTGATTAATCATATCTGTATCACCTCTCCACAGCCATTCATGAACATACCAGCCAAGAACCGTTGGAAGCCCGGTAAATACAGATACTCTACCATAATCTGAATAGCTGTCACCAGTAGCTTCAAGAATAACAGGGGTTCCATCTATATTCTCATTCAACCAGCTAATTGCCTTATAATCCTCCTGCTTATCTCCTTCATTTAGGAATTTAGCAGCATCTAAACCTTTGAAATCCTTATAACTCTTATCTTTAACATACCAGTCCTTTACAGAAACAACCGGGTACCATAAGGTAGTTAAAAATAGGAACAGGGTTATATTAGCAAAGGTTTTTTGCCAATGAAAATGATGCAGTGTTTTAAATTTTGCAAAGATATAGCCGCTGCATATACCAAACATAATAAATGCCTGATATGTCAGCTTAAACATAGTATTTGCCCTTTTATAATCTCCTGAATAAATATCCTTAACATATATAATTTCTGGCATTATGACCAAACCAATTGCACACAATCCTAAAACTAAAATATATAAATCGGAAGGAGATAAACTTTTTAGAAATCGGAACAAAATAAAGTTAGGTTTATCAGCCTTGAAGTCAGGTTTATCAGCTTTGGACTTAGATTCTAGGTTCCCTGCTAATTCATATAGAAAACCAATGATAAGTGTCACAGGCAACCCCCAGAGTATAAGCAGCTGATAAAATGGTGTATGTGCATCCACTAACATAATTTCCGTTGAAATCTGGTCAAACCTTAGTGTAAATGGCAGAGCAATAAGTGCGGAGACGCTAATAATAAAGAGTCCTTGTAATGCCGTCACCAATAAAGTTTTTAATCGAAATTCATATACTACTGCATTAGAAAATAAAATAACCCCTCCTGCAACTACGAAATAAATCGGGAAATCCCAAAAGTTCGTGGTATGGAATAAACCGATGAAAAATCCTATCATAATAATAAATGGATTTATAATTTCTTGTTTTATTTGAAACCTTTGCCTTTCATGGTTATCATACTTATTTTTTTGATACAACAACCAAGCAAATAAGATTCCAAGCAGTGTTAATACAAAAATTATATTAATAACATGGGCATGAAGATCACCTAATATAAAAGAATAACTTGGGAATTCATGAATCGTTTTATCTGTTGTTTCCGGATTATATCCAATATATCTTGTTGAATTGGGGAACCAATAATCAGCGAAATCTCCCTCAATCCCTAATATCTTTCTTATGGTTGGAACTACCCAATAATAGAGTGTAAAATGCAGATTTCCCGCCAAAGAAACTCCTGCTCCGGACAGGACACCAGATATTCTCGGAATCCACTTGCGATTGGAATATTTTTCTCCAAGGCAGCTTTTCGTAATATTAAAAACCAAGGAATATGGCAGCGCAAAAGAAAGGGCTGCCAACATGGTTAGCATTAAATTATATCCTACATTGACAGTATTAAAGGTTAATTTCGTTAAGAAAGTAGACATATACTGTCCTACATAATAATAATTTATAGTACCTCCGGAAAACCACAAATCTTTTGGAGGCATATAGTCACTGCGCATCATAGCTGACATAAAACCATAATCCATAAATTTTTCCGTACCATAGGCTTCCGGTTTAAAGCCTCTTATATATGCCCAGAGTAAAAATAAGAATAAGAAAAGAACCTCTTCTGCTATCATGGGAAATACATGATTGGGATCCAAAAGAGTCTTATTTTCTTCTTCTTTGCCTTTATAAAAAAGAATACCATTAAAAATGAAACATATAATTAAAACAATATAACAAGAAACTTCGGTAAACTTTAGCACCTTAATAGAGGATAATAACCACATCAGATAACCGCTTATGGCGATTCCAATTACTTTGGAAAACAGGTAACCACTATCGTGAAATGTAGAGAACATTTTTCTGGTTAATGGGAGAAAAATGATTCCCAATATAAACACTAACAGCCACCATCTGAAAAATGATAAAAAATCTTCTTTTAGAAAAATCATTCCTGCAATCAGCAATAAGACAGTAAGCCCATAAAGTATAATATTTTTCAACTTAAACATGTAATAAACCCCCATCTGATTATATTCAATGATTAAATAATTATGGTAATATGTAGCTGTAGAAACTAAATATTATCTGCCAATATTTTATTAATTCTTGAAAAATCCTTTAAAGCCTGTTTTCCTATTTTAATAATCTTTTTAATATTGATGGAATTTACCCCGCCTTGTCTTTGGCGAAATGTAATAGGTATATATTTGACAGGTAATTTCTTTTTCGCATAAATAACAGATACAATTACATTGGATAAATTATATTCCTTGGGAATTAATTTTATATTTTCAGAGAGAGTCCGGGCTTTCATTAAGCGAAAAGGTGTATTGGCATCTTTTATAGTTACCCTAAAACACAGCTTTAAAACTATTTTTAATACTTTTGTAACTATAATTCTTGAAAATCCATCTTGGCGGCCTTTTCTATGTCCAATTACCATATCATATTGTTCCCTTATATTCCAAAAATCCCAGAATTCTTCCGGAACAGTTTGTCCATCGGAATCGGTTTGAAAAACATAATCTGCCCCAGCATTAATAGCATAGTGGTAACCATATAAAACAGTTGCACCATGGCCACCATTAGGCTTTGTTAAAGGTTCAAAAGCAGCTTTTGTTTCCGCTGCTTTTTTCATCCGTGTATAGGTGGAGTCTTTACTCCCATCGTCGATAATTACTAATTTACTGCCATTACCTATTCTATCTACAATTGGATACCAATCCTCTATAACAGAATTGATATTTTCTTCTTCATTGTAAGCGGGAATAACAATATATAGTTTATCCATTCAGACCTCCTTCAAAAAGATTAAGGGCACTTCTAACAACGGCATCCATATTATAATAACGATATTCAGCCAGCCTTCCTAAGAATAATACCTTTTTCTCTTTCTTCATATCTTCCTGATATAAAGCAAACTTATTCTTCCATTCTTTTGTTGGAAAAGGATAATAAGGTTCTCCTTCATCACAAGGGAATTCCTTAAGAATGGTAGTTTTTTTATGCTCCTGATAGGTTAATTTCTTAAATTCAGTAATCCTTGTAAAATCATAATCATTTGGATAGTTTACTACTGGTGCCGGCTGATAATCTTCCGTATCATGTGTTTCAAATACAAAATGTATGCTTCTGTATGCTAATTTTCCATATTTATAATCATAAAAATAATCTGTAGGTCCGGTATAAATTAATTTTTCATATTCAATGTCATCAATGATTTCCTTATAGTCTGTATTTAGGAGAACTTTAATATTTTTATTTTGAATCATATTTTCACACATTTTTGTGTATCCATACTTTGGCATTCCTTGATATTTATCACTAAAATATCTGGTGTCTCTGTTTAAACGGATTGGAATTCTGGAAATGATGGAGGTATCTAATTCTCCCGGATCAATTCCCCATTGTTTCTTCGTATAATTTTCAAAGAATTTTTCATAGATATCTTCTCCAACCTTACTTAAAGCAACGTCCTTACTGGTTTTTATTTCATCTATCTCAATTTCCTTTTTCTTTAAAAATTCTTCCACTTCTTCACAGGACAAATTTAAATTATATAGTTTATTAATGGTTTCAACTGTAATAGGCATAGGAATTAAATTGCCATCTACCTGGGTTAATACACGGTGCCAGAAATCATTCCAAGGTGTAAACCGGCTTAAATAGTCATATACTCCTTTATCATTTGTATGGAATATATGTGGTCCATAATTATGAATTAAAATGCCATCCTCATTATAGGAGTCATATATATTACCGCCAATATGACCTCTTTTTTCAATCACCAAAACCTTTTCATTTAGAACATTAGCAATCCTTTCAGCAATGGTTAATCCTGCAAGACCCGCTCCAACTACTACATAATTGTATTTCATAATTCTATCTAGGCTATTATAATAGCTTGTTATCGTTAGAAATATAAAACCTAAAATAACAGATTACTATAAAACCTATCTCCTTTCTTCATTTCTTCATTCCTTCATTTCCTTACATCATGTTTAATAATGTCATTCTGAGCCCTTGGGCGAAGAATCCATCCTTTCATTTTGTCATTCTGAGCCCCTAGGCGAAGAATCCA
>CALDJN010000156.1 GCA_937901695.1 uncultured Anaerocolumna sp. | reverse complement strand
TTTAAAGACTTGTATCTATCGTCGTTGAAGATGCTTAACAAAAAAATATGGAAGGCTCAAAAAAAGTCAATCCTTATGGAGCTCTCCATGAAGATGATAACCCTCTTGGGATATATGGGAGTTTTGTATTTGCTTTTTGACAGCCTTTTAAAAGAAGATATATCGGTAGGGGCTTTCGGAGCTGTATTTTCATCTATGGGATTTATGATATCTGTAATGGAAGAAATGATATATGGTCATATAGGAATAATTACCCAGAACATGGGAACGGTAAAAAATCTTATAAGATTTTTTGAAATACCTGAAAGAACAGGAAAGGATATAATTGTTGATAAAGTTCCCGACATATCGGTAAAAAATGTTTCCTTTAGCTATCCGGGAACAAAAAGTTCTTCTCTGTCCGACATAAACTTAAAAGTTAAATCCGGAGAAACAATTGCCATAGTGGGAGAAAACGGAGCCGGCAAAACTACGCTGGTTAAGCTCATGCTGGGAATATACATTCCTACAGAAGGAAATGTATTCATCGGAGGAGTCGATACTTCAGAAGCTTCCTTTGGAACCCTTTACGGAAATACTTCGGCGGTGTTTCAAAAATATCAGAAATATCAAATGACACTTAAAGAAAATATCTCCATAAGTTCGTTAGAGAACGGCTCTCAGGAAAGTTATGAGGCTGAACAGAAAGCATTAAAAGAAGCAGCATTGAAAGCCGATTTGGAAGTCAATGAAGAGAAGTTTCCCAAAGGGTATGAAACGATGCTTTCCCGTGAATTTGAAGGAGTGGATTTGTCGGGAGGCCAGTGGCAGAGAATAGCAATAGCAAGAGGATTTTACAGAATTCACAATATGATAGTTCTTGATGAACCTACAGCAGCAATAGATCCCGTAGAAGAGACGAAAATATACCGAAAATTTGCAGAGATGTCCGAAGGAAATACCGCAATCATAGTAACTCACAGATTAGGTTCTGCAAAGATAGCAGACAGAATAGTTGTCATGGATAAAGGCCGAATAGTTGAAATAGGAAACCATGAAGAACTGATAAATAAAAATGGCAAATATGCTGAAATGTTTGAAGCCCAAAGTAAGTGGTATGTAAAGGAAGAAAATTTGGCGCAGGTATAATTTTATAAGGTATAGAAGACAAATTGTATTATATGGTAATATAATATAAAATGAAATTATAAAACCAAAGGAGCTAAATATGAAGATAATATACTTATTAAGTATAATTCTGTTTTTATTGACAGGTTGTAGCAAAAAATTAGGTAACAAATTTGAAACTCAAGACCCTAAACCAATAGCTCAAGAAACCACTACTCCTGAAGAAAAACTTATTAACGAAGAAGGAATGACAATAGGTGAAAGATACAATCCACCAAAACCTTATACTAGAATTGATGTTTCAGAAAATAGCTTTGGTGAATTTTTGAGAAATCAAAAGTTAAAGCCTTATGGTTCGAAGGTACTTTATTTTGATGGAAGAGAGAAAAATAAAAACAATGTTTATGATAGTGTATTTGATGTAGATATAGGGGAAAAGGATTTACATCAATGTGCTGATGCTATAATGTTATTAAGGGCGGAATATCTATATTCTCAAGGCTCATATGACAAAATAAGTTTCAATTTTGTATCTGGTTTTAGAGCAGAATATAAGAAATGGATGGAAGGTTATAGAATTAAGGTAGATGGGAACAATGTAAGTTATTACAAAGCTGCAGAGCCTACTAATACATATGAATCCTTTAGAAAATATATGGATATGGTATTTGCCTATTCAGGGACCTTATCTTTAGATAAAGAATTAGAAAGTGTGCAAGTAGAAGATATGGAAATAGGGGACGTATTTATAGTTGGTGGGAATCCTGGTCATGCTGTAATTGTAGTGGATATGGCGAAAAATGATATGGGAGAGAAAATATTTATATTAGCTCAATCCTATATGCCAGCTCAGCAAACGCAATTACTTATTAATCCAATGGATAAAAAAATAAGTCCATGGTATAGATTAGAAGGAGAAGAGCAGTTAATTACGCCAGAATGGACATTTGACTGGGACAAATTGAAAAGATTTAAATAAAGTGTGGAACACAAGGGACAGTTCTTCTGTGCAGCACAGAAAAACTGTCCCTTGTATCCTATAAATTTTGTTCATTTATAATTTGTTTAATACCTTCAGTGGCATCGATTAGTCCACTTATTGATTTATCGCAGTTGATGTAATCAATAATCTTTGAGATGAACTCAGACATATCAACTTCTTGATACCACTTTGCTTGTTTGACATAGGGAGGTATATATGTTAAATTCGTTGAATAAACACGATCAATTAAACCTTGCTTATAGAATTGATTAAATTTTTCTATTCCTTCTGTAAATAGTGCAAATGTTGTAGCGATAAATATTCTTTTAGCATTACGTTTTTTTAATTCCATTACAATATCAAAGACAGATTCGCCCGAGGCAATCATATCATCGACAATTAAAACATTCATACCTGTTACATCACGACCAATATACTCATGTTGAATGATAGGATTTTTTCCGTTAACAATTGATGAATAATCTCTTCTCTTATAAAAAAGACCAATATCTAAGTTCAAAACACTTGAATAATAAATAGCACGATCCATAGCACCGGTATCTGGACTTATAGTTAACATATGCATCTTATCAATAACCAGATCCTTTTCTACTTTTGTAAAAGTTTTTATAATATCATATGTTGGGTATAAGTTTTCAAATGATATAAGTGGTACAGCGTTTTGAACATTTGGGTCATGAACGTCGAAAGTATACACATCTTTTACACCAAGTCTTTCGAGCTCCTGAAGTGCGATTGCACAATCCATAGATTCCCTACCTCTTCGCCTATGCTGTCTACCAGCATATAACATCGGCATAATAACTGTCACACGTCTTGCTTTACCACCAATTGCGGAGACAACTCTTTTTATATCTTGGAAATGTTCATCGGGTCCTTTATGATTTGTGAATCCAAACATATTATAAGTGCAGCTATAATTTCCTACGTCGCAAAGAATATAAATATCTTTACCCCTAACTGTTTCTGAAAGTTGAACTTTACCTTCACCATTTGAAAAACGTATTTCTTCAGTTGAAATTAGAAACGTTTCTTGCGTAGATAGTTTCCCCTTTCTAGCCTGTACTAAATACTTATCAATTTTTTCGCCCAATTCTTTGCAGCTTTTTAAAGCAATTATACCCAAAGGACCATGAGTTTTAATATTTACTCCGTTATTATCCATAAGGCTTATTTTCTCCCCCTTCTTATATTCTAAATAAATTATAACACAAGGGTGACACGACCTAACGGTTCTTCTGTGCTATTATTTAATAATTGACAAGCTTATAAAATAGTGATAACTTAATACATAGATAATCTATGTATCGAATATCTATGTATGGGAGGTGATATCTTGAAAGTCGATAGTGAACTACTTAAAGGAAGTACGGATATGCTGGTATTAAGCTTATTAGAAGAAAAACCAATGTATGGATACGAAATAATAAAGGAAATGGACAGAAAATCAGAAGGCGTTTTTAGCTTCAAAGAAGGAACATTATATCCCCTACTCCACAAATTAGAAGGTGAAGGT
>CALDJN010000155.1 GCA_937901695.1 uncultured Anaerocolumna sp. | reverse complement strand
ATTTATACATTTGAAAAACTTCTTGCTAAAACTGTTAAAAGTATTATAATTAAAATTGGCATAAAATTTGGTTTTAGTTTTACAATATGGAGAAAATGGAGGCCGAATATGAAAATATCTACACAATTGTCAGCAAGGGATAGAATATTCTCACTGCTTGACGACAACAGTTTTGTTGAAATTGGTGCTTTAGTAACAAGAAGAAGTACTGATTTTAATCTTTCACAGCAGGAGTTACCTGCAGATGGCGTGATTACCGGTTATGGTGTCATTGATGGAAATCTGGTCTATGTTTATTGCCAAGACCACAGCATCCTGAATGGCACTGTAGGTGAGATGCACGCAAAAAAAATATCTCATATTTATGATCTAGCACTTAAGGTTGGGGCACCAGTCATTGGAATTATTGACTGTGCTGGTTTAAGACTACAAGAAGCAACGGATGCCTTACATGGTTTTGGAGAAATCTATTACAAACAAGCTATGGCATCTGGATTTATTCCGCAAATTACTGCTGTTGTCGGTACTTGTGGAGGTGGCTTATCAGTTTTAACTTCCTTAAGTGATTTTTGTTTTATATCTAAAAATCATGGAAAATTATTTATTAACTCCCCAAACGTGGTTAAAGGTAACTATACAGAAAAATGCGATACTGCAGATGCATCATATCAAGCTGAAGCAGGTACAGTTGACTTTGTATGTGAAGATGATGAAACAGTATTTGAAAAAATCAGAGAACTTATTACTATTTTACCATCCAATAGTGAAGACGATGCTTCTTATGATGAATGCACCGATGATTTAAACAGACTGGTTCCAAACTTTAAAGAAGAAGTAAAGGATACCAGGCTTGCATTACAGGATATTTCAGATAATAACTACTTTCTTGAAGTGAAAGCAGATTACGCAAAAGAAATGGTAACCGGATTTATACGCTTAAATGGTATGACCATTGGTGCCATAGCCAATCGCACAGAAGTGGTTGATGAAGATGGTAAAGTCAAAGAAACATTTGATGGCAGTTTAACAACTGCTGGCTGTAATAAAGCAGAAAAGTTTGTTAAGATATGTGATGCATATAATATCCCAATTTTAACATTTACCAATGTAACAGGTTACAAAGCAACTATGGAAGAAGAAAAGACAATAGGAGCTGCATCAGCAAAATTAACATATGCCTTTGCCAATGCCACAGTACCTAAAGTAAATGCAATAATTGGTAAAGCTTACGGAACTGCTTATATAACAATGAATTCAAAACACATAGGTGCAGACCTGGTTTTTGCTATAGAAGGTGTACAAATTGGAATGATGGATGCAAAATTAGCTGCAAATATTATGTATTCCGATACAAAAGACATTACGTTGCTGGAAGAAAAAGCAGCAGAATATGCTTCTTTACAAGCAAGTGCAGAGGCGGCTGCAAAACGTGGTTACGTTGATAGTATAATACCTGCGGAATCTATGAGAAAACACTTGATTTATGCCTATGAAATGTTATTTACAAAGCAAGAAGGCCGACCTAACAAAAAGCATGGTACCATATAAAGTAAATTAGGAGGTAAATCATGATTGCATTACAACAAGGAATGAATATTATGTTAGCGGCAAGTGCAAATACAAGTAACACAAGCTTATTGGGTAAAGCACTATTGAATTGTGTTATAGGCATGGGAATTGTATTTGTAGTATTAATTTTTATATCATATATTATTTCTTTATTAAAATATATACCTAAGTTAATTGATAAGTTTACGAATAAGAACAATCAGAATAATGTGGACATACAGAAAGATTCTGAAGTTAATTGCGAAACTACTGCGAATGGAACAGAAGATTCAGTTGAAATTTCAATAACCGATAATGCAGAATTAGTAGCCGTAATCACAGCTGCTATTATGGCATCTACGGAAAATGAAGTTTCAAAGGATGGTTTAATTGTTAAATCAATTCGTAGGATTAAGAGAAACTGATAATATTACTTAAACTAAATTTTAAATCAAAAAAATCAGGAGGATAATACCATGAAAAGATATACAATTACTGTAAATGGTATAGCTTATGAAGTAACTGTTGAAGAAAAATTAACATCTGAGCAACCTATGGCAGCACCAGCACCAGTTAAAACACCAACTGTATCAAATACGGTTTCAAAACCGGCAGCACCTGTTTCAATACCAAAGGCAAAAGAAACATCATCAGGTTCCTTAGGAAATATTAAAATAGAAAGCCCAATGCCCGGTAAAATCTTAGCAGTTAAGGCTGCTATTGGTCAGACTGTTAAAAGGGGCGACGTTATAGTAGTTTTAGAAGCTATGAAAATGGAAAATGAAATTGTAGCTCCATCAGACGGAACGGTTGCCAGTATTAATGTGTCAGAAGGCAGCATGATTGAACCTGGAGTTTTGTTGGCAACTTTGGCGGAATAATGGTTATAAGATATTTTTATAATCTAATATATTGATTGGAGGGTATTTCATTGGATTATTTTGTTAAAACGATTACTGGCTTAGTCGAAGAATCTGCCTTCTCCACACTAACATACAAAAATTTCATAATGATTGGAATCGCATGTGTATTGTTATTTCTTGCAATAAAGAAAGATTATGAACAGATCGGAAGAGCACACGTCTGAACTCCAGATTATGAACCACTTCTTTTAATACCTATTGCATTTGGTATGTTATTGGTTAATTTATTTCCAGGTATTATTGCGGAACCTTCGGTTGATGCTTTGGGAAATGATGTTGCAGGTGGTTTGTTATATTATTTCTATAAAGGTGACTTATTGGGATTATGGCCTTCTCTTATATTCTTAGGAGTAGGTGCAATGACAGATTTTGGGCCATTAATTGCAAACCCACAAAGTTTTCTTTTAGGAGCGGCAGCACAATTAGGTATATTTGTTGCGTATTTGGGAGCAATCCTTTTGGGATTTAAAGATGGGGCTGCTTCAGCTATTTCTATTATAGGTGGAGCGGATGGACCAACCTCAATCTTTTTGGCCTCCAAACTTGCACCAGAATTAATGGGACCGATTGCTGTAGCGGCATATTCTTATATGTCCTTGGTTCCAATTATTCAACCGCCGGTTATGAGATTATTAACCACGGAAAAAGAACGTAAAATAAAAATGAAGCAGCTTAGACCTGTTTCAAAAATTGAAAAAATATTATTTCCTATCTTAGTAACCATTGTAGTAGTTTTAATTCTTCCAACAACAGCACCACTAATAGGTATGTTAATGTTAGGAAACTTATTTAGAGAGAGCGGGGTTGTTAAACAATTAACAGAAACTGCTTCTAATGCATTGATGTATATTGTTGTTATTTTACTTGGAACTTCTGTTGGCGCAACAACCAGTGGAGAAACATTTTTGACATCTTCCATTATTAAAATAATCATTCTTGGTTTAATTGCATTTGTTTTCGGTACAGCAGGAGGTGTATTATTAGGCAAGCTTATGTGTAAACTTACCCACGGTAAAGTCAATCCATTAATTGGTTCTGCAGGTGTTTCAGCAGTTCCTATGGCTGCAAGAGTTTCACAAAAAGTAGGTGCGGAAACAGATCCAACCAATTTCCTTTTGATGCACGCCATGGGGCCTAATGTTGCCGGTGTTATTGGTACGGCAGTAGTAGCGGGAGTATTTTTATCAATATTTGGTGTATAAAATTTCAGTAAAATATGGAGGTAAAGGAATGTCAGAACAAACTAAACGACCTGTTAAAATTACAGAAACCATTCTTCGTGATGCACATCAGTC
>CALDJN010000154.1 GCA_937901695.1 uncultured Anaerocolumna sp. | reverse complement strand
GCCACCTATCAATATAGAATAAAGTACCTTTATCAGGTTGCGCTTCCCTTGTTGCTATATGATAGACTTCAATTCCAGCTCCACCATCTTGACTATATTCAACATAATTTTCTTTGATACCAATTAAATTTGCCCAGCCTTCTGGGAGTTTAAGTGAAAATCCTAATAAATTATTTTCATATGTAAACGTATCTTTAGTGTCATTATTGGTAAGGTCTTCTACATTTTCTTTCTCTTCGTTTTTGGGATTATCAATTGGTTGATTTGTATTTTGACCCAGATTTTTTCCATTATAGTTTTTTGGTGTACAAGCTACTAATGATCCGCTTACGACAATACACAGTGTAGCTATTAATAATGAAATTGTTCCTTTACGTTTTTTAGAAGTATTCAATATATTAGAGAACCTATTTTTTAACACTTTTTTCCCTCCTTTAAATTGCGTGGATAAAACAACCTCTTGAGATCGTTCTTTTTTTATAGAATTTAGAATAGCCTGACTATATAATTTTCTTGATGTAATATCATAATCCTTGATAACCTCGTCATCACAAGAGAACTCTATATCTGCATGTGCAGATTTAACCATAAGATAAACCAATGGATTAAACCAGTGAATGGCATTTGCAAAAATGAGTAGTAGTTTATACCATAGGTCATGTCTTTTAAAATGAATCAATTCATGTCTAAGAATCATTTCCAATTCATAATCAGCATAATCCAAATTAGATAGGAATAAAGTTGGTTTAATAAATCCATACATCATGGGGCTGCATCTGATCTTACTTAGACATATGCGAGGCCTTTTGATATTTAATTCAAGGCATAACTGATCTAATATGTATGATATTTTACTATTCGTAACAACAACACTATTTTTTTTAATTTTATAGCGAAAATGACTATATATAATGAAAATACGTACTAAGAAGATTGATGCCCCTAGAAGCCATCCGTAAGAGAGTATTACTTTTAATGAGTAATTATGGCTTTTTTCTTGTGTTTTTTGTATTTGGGGGAGTTTTGCCAAGTCTGTTAGAGATACAACACTTTGATTATTATTTATTGTCTGATTGACTGACAGTGTATTGGTGGGTATTGCCAACTTAACAGGTGTGGTAGGAAGTGTAATGTTAAATGGAATTATAAGTCGTATTGTAAGAATAAACCACAGTATATACCTCCATTTTGCTGTATATATTTTTTGGATAAATGGTGTAACAAGTAATAGAAGAATAATTATAGAAGAAGTGAATGAAATTTCAATCACCGAGCTAAATATATTCTCAAGCATGTTTCATCACCCCCTGGATTTTTCTTCAATGAATTTAGCTAATTCCTCTAAATCTTCATCTGTAATTGCATCATTTTCATAAAGACTGGTTATAAATCTGGTAATTGAATTTCCATTTAACTTTTCTAAAAAATTTTCATTTTCCTTTGCAATATAATCTTGTTCTTGGATTAAAATCTCATAATATCGGTGTTTCCCTTGCTTATAGCTATTTAAAAAACCTCTTTTAATTAATCTATTAAGTAGAGTTTGCAGAGCGCTTACATTCCAAGGTCTTTTTTTATCTAAATATACTTTTAATTCAGTTGTTGATATTGGTGTCTTATTATGCCAAATTTCTTTCATAATTTCTAATTCTGTATCAGGTAGTTTATCAATTTTCTTAACCATAGCATCATCTCCTACAAGCGTATTATATGGATATAATACACTTGTAGGAGATGGAAGTCAATATATAAATTATAATGTTTTTACTTTATTGCTTACAATCCAAGAGATATGCTTGACTACTATACAAAGCAAACATGTTGTATATCATCCTATGTTTCATAAAAGTAAGTATTTACTACAAAGTCCATAGCATATACTAAAATAATAAAGTATAGCAGAGACTCATTATGCCAATTGGAAAAGCCGATAATCAATTAAACCTTGCGTTGGATGTTACCGAGCAAACGCGAGATAAAACATTAGACTTAAACGTAGGATATATTCCAGAGATAAAAACCTGGGAGTTAATTGTAAAGTATAGCGGAGATATCAGTAGGATTGCAGAAGAATTAGATATAATAGTGGTACCTCTTCAAAATGAATATGCAATTATTACCATTAGGGAAGATTTAATCGACCGTTTAGCCAATTATCATGAAGTAGAATTTATAGAGAAACCAAAGAGGCTATTCTATACCGTTAATGAGGGAAGAGCAGCTTCTTGCATTAATCCTCTTCAAACAGCTGAGTTTAATTTATTTGGTAAAGGTGTGTTAATTGCGGTTATTGATTCGGGGATAGATTATTCCCATCCAGATTTTCGCAATGAAGACGGAACAACCAGAATAATAGAGTTGTGGGATCAAACCATACCTGGCAATCCTCCAGAAGGTTATCACATAGGGACTCTTTATACCAGGGAACAAATTAATGAAGCATTATCAATTAGAAATCTGGGAGAAAGACTGAGTGTGGTACCAAGTACAGATTTATCGGGGCACGGTACCCATGTGTGGTGTTCGAAAAATAATAAGGTTAGGTATCCACTAAGAAAAATACAATCTTATACTAAGTAAATAATAATGTAAATGAACCAATATATTGCTGGTTCATTTTTATGCTTTTTACTAAAGACATATAAAACAAATTCATGTAGAATAGCGGATAATTATGGAGTATAATCATATATAAACAGAGTTATATTTACTAACTTATATGGCTATAAATAAAAGAGGATGGTCGAATGACGTTAGGATACACTATATCGTTTGATTTGGAGAATGGAATATCCATTGATAGAATATCAAAGACAGTAAGAGAAAATAAAGGAAAAAGTTTTTTGGAATTTATAGATGATTATATTGTTCTCGATTTAGAAATAACAGGACTAGACCCGAAATTTGATGAAATTATTGAAGTCGCAGAATTAGATTTATAGACGGTGAAAAGGTCTCGGAATTTACTACCTTAGTAAAACCAGATAACAAAATAGATGAATATATTGAGCAGTTAATGGGGATTACAAATATAATGGTGGAAGATGCTCCTAAGATAAATAAGGTACGGCCTAAACTGATAGTATATATGGGGGATTCGGTTGTTATTGCACATAATGCAATTTTTGATATTAATTTTATATACGATAATTGTATGTATTATTTGGATATAGAAAGGTTAGTTCGATAAGGTGGAATGATAAATGTCAGATATCATGTCAAAAGAGCAGCGAAGTAAAACGATGAGCCGTATTCATAAGGAGGATACTTCGATAGAACTAAAATTACGGAAAGAATTATGGCACCGTGGATATCGTTATAGAAAAAACTATAAGAAACTACCTGGGTCACCTGATATTGCTTTAATGAAGTACCGTATTGCTATCTTTTGTGATAGTGAATTTTTTCATGGAAAGGATTGGGATGTCCTAAAACCAAAATTAGAAAAAGGTAATAATAAAGATTATTGGGTAAAAAAGATTTCTGATAATATGAGACGTGACGATGAAGTTAATAAGAAATTACTATTTCTTGATTGGACGGTTATACATTTTTGGGGAAAGGATATCTTAAAAAATACGGATGAATGCATTAAGGTAATTGAGGAGACTATTGCAGACCTTGAAATGGCTAAATATGAGTCTGATAATGATATGTAAACTGGTCAAATGCTTTCTAATAATACATTACCTTTAAGACTTTTCATTGGTACCGAATGATGGTAATATATAGATAGACTTTTTCTAGATAAGGAGATATTATTATGCTGCCATATGATAAAACAAAACCGGATGATATAGAAGCATACGCCAAGAAACTCATGGGGAAGACTTTTCAAGAAATTATAGATGCAAGCAAATATTGGGATTGGGCTATAAAAGACAGTAAAATTAATTATGAAAATCCCGATATGAAAGGAAATCTGGGAAATTTATTAGAAGAGCTGTATTTTGGCTATAAGGCAAACAGTGATCAGGAAGCAGATTTTCCGGAAGCAGGTGTAGAACTTAAAGCCACATGCTATGATGTTTTAAAAAATGGTAAAATTTCAGCTGGGGAACGCCTTGTACTAACGATGATTTCCTATGAAAAGCCAGTAGAAGAAGATTTTTTTATGTCAGATGTTTGGCATAAATGTAGGCTAATACTGCTTATCTACTATGAAAGAAATAAGTTGTTAGCGCACAATACCCAGTATAAAATAAGTTATGCAAATCTGATATCGCCTGCTAAAAAAGATATGCCGGTTATATTAGAGGATTATAATACGATTATCAATGTAATTAAAAATGGAAAAGCAGAAGAATTAAGCGAATCGATGACGCATTATTTAGGAGCTTGTACTAAGGGAGCAACGGCATTAAAAAGTATGAAACCGCAGTATTATGAGCCAAATACTGTTGCTCGAAAACGAGCCTTTTGCTTCAAACGCCAATATATGGATTATGTTCTTCATACATATATCGTGCCAGGAAAGACAACATATGAACCTATCACTACTGAAGATGAGCTGACATCTAGAACATTTGAAGAAGTAATTGCAGGTAAAATTAATCATTATGCAGATAAAAACGATAAAGAGCTATGTGAAATTTTTGAGCGTCCATACAATAATAACAAGGCTCAGTGGACGGATTTAGCGTATAGAATGCTTGGAATTAAGGGTAATCATGCAGAAGAATTCCAGAAGGCAAATATCGTTGTTAAAGTCTCAAGACTTGAAGAAAACATGACCATGAATGAAAGTATCTCTTTTCCACCATTTAAATTCAAGGAATTATCAAATGAAGAATGGGAAGATTCTGAAGTATACGATTATTTTAGTGAGACAAGATTCTTCTTTGTGGTTTTTAAAAGAGTGGGAGTATATTACGTATTATCACACTGCAAGTTTTGGGCTATGCCATATCTAGATTTAAACGTCACGGTAAAAAATGAATGGCAGAAGATACACGATACTATTTGCAATGGAGTTAAATTTTCATTTAAAGAGCAAAAAAATGGAATTATCATAAATAATAACCTTCCAGGTATTGCAGATAGTAAAATCTTACATGTAAGGCCGCATGCACAAAAGAGGGCATACAAGCTTAATAATGGATTAGTAGTAGGAAATATAGGTAGAGATGCTAATGAATTACCTAATGGTGAGTATATGACCACACAGAGCTTTTGGATAAATAATAGATATATAGAAAGTCAAATACTATAAAAAAGAGGGATGGAAATATGGCAGGTTATATAATGACAATTGGTAAGAATGAAAAATAAGAGCTTTTGTATATTAAAAGAGGATGCGCATCTGCCCATCCTCTTAAATATTATTCTATTTTTCATTATGATAAATTTCTATTATGCTTTCTCCCATTCTTTTGACAAGATTAGTTACAAGTGCATTACCCATACAGAAAAATCGCTGACGTTCTGTCATGATAGGTTTTCCCTTATCGTCTTTTACACCTGTCCAACCAATAGGAAAAGTCTGTATCTGTTCTGCTTCTTCAGGAAGAAGGGTTCTAATGTGACCATTTCGAGGGTCCCGAACAGTAAGCGTCGAACGGTTTAAAGTGCTCTCAGAAGTAAGCATTGTTCTTGCTGGTTGGTCATTAGGTTCAGGAAAAGCAATGGAACCCTCAGAAAATGTATAAGCATGCCCAGCTTTAGAAATTCTTTCTTTGCGTTTCGCTCCTTTTAAGGCAACCCATTTAGCAAATTTGACATCATCAGTATCAATAAAATAGCTTTCATCATCGGTGGAGAGCAGTACATTTGCTAATGGGAAAATTGGCTCTGTTATCGGTTCAACCTTTCGTGTATATATTTTGCCATTTCGCATATATCCACTATTATCAAATTCAAATTTAAACGTATTTGATAAGGTTGTTAAATCGAGGTCAGAAATTCTATCCACTTTTGCTTTTGAAGCTACAGTACATCTAAATATATTACCAAAGAAATCAGAATCTGTGCTATTACATATCTCTTGCCTACTTTCAGTTGTATTATCAAAATCAAATATAGCATTAAAGAAATTGGTATTGGCAGTACTATATGTACAATTACTTTTGTAAGCAAAGATGAAAGTTCGACGTCTACGCTGGGGCTCTCCATAATCCGCAGCATTTATTACTCGCCATTCTACAAAGTAGTTCAACTCATCAAAACACTTTAAGATGATACCAAAATCTCTTCCACGCTGAGATGCAGGTGATTTAAGAAGTCTGTCCACGTTTTCAAGAAGTACAAACTTTGGGTTTTTAGCTTCAAGTGTCCGCCGAATGTCCCACCATAAAATTCCTTTACTTCCTTCTATTCCCCGAGAGGACTTTGGGCCAGCTACAGAGTAGTTCTGGCAAGGGAAACCACCACATAACAAATCAAAATCGGGAAGCTCATCCTTAGGAACTTGATGAATATCCAAGTTGGTGTAATCTCTTACATTGACATCTATTGTATCTAATGGATAATGTCTAACATAACAGTTGTAAGCGAACTGATTACTAGTTGACGGTTCCCATTGATTGAAAAAGACAGTTTCAAATTCATTACATGCATTTTCAAAGCCGACGCGGAAACCACCTACGCCAGCAAATAATTCACATACTCTCATTTTGTGTATACTCCTACAATATAACATGATTACTCCATTATAACTTATTTTAGCAAAAATTAAAAGAAAATATAGTCATTACCAGAAAAATTATAAAAAATAATGAACTAATTTCTCCCAACCAACTGGTACTTCAATATCTTCAGTTGTAAGGTTGACGTCGAAGCTTCCTGTTAAGATATACCTATAATCAATACATTTATTTCCCCATTTTCCTTTAAGTGATTCTATAATTCCACCATATTTTTCTTCAAGTTCAACAATTGTAAATCTTAAAAAAAGTTATAAAAGATATTTTTTGAAAATATAATTTAATAAGCATAAATGGAGAAGAGAAGATGGGAAAATTAGTAGTACATAATCATTTCAAACAGCCAAAGAAAGAAAAAAGAGAACAGGAAGTGTTACAAATAATATTAAGTATGATGAAGAAAAAATCAGTTGATAAGTCAAGAGGTTAGCAGCTTATTTACTTATAGCATAAAAGTATATATAACTATAAGTGGATATCTAACCTCTTTCTAAGGAAAGGGGGCAAAAGATGTGAATAAAGCGGCAATTTATTGTAGATTATCAAAGGAAGATATGGATAAATTAAACAAAGGAGATGATAGTGAAAGTATTCAGAATCAAAAATTACTTTTAATGGATTATGCAATGGACCACGGGATGCAAATCTATAAAGTTTATAGCGATGACGATTACTCAGGAGCTGATAAAGATAGGCCAGAATGGAATGAGATGTTAAAAGGTGCTGAGAATAGGGAATTTGATGTAATTATATGTAAAACACAGAGCAGATTCACAAGAGAAATGGAAATGGTAGAAAAGTACATTCATGGTTTTTTCGTTGAATGGGGTATTAGATTTATTGGAGTAGTTGATAATGTAGATACTAATATCAAAGGAAATAAAAAGGCCAGACAGATTAATGGATTAATCAATGAATGGTACCTTGAAGATTTATCCGAAAATATTAAATCTGTACTCAGGAGGAAGATGGAAAATGGTCAGTTTCTTGGTGCATTTGCCTTATATGGTTACAAAAAAGACCCTGCAGATAGGCATAAAATGATTGTTGACGAAGAAACTGCAAAAGTAGTGAAGCATATATATGACTTATATATAGAAGGATATAGTATAAAAAGAATAAGTTATATACTAACAGAATCACAAATTCCTACTCCTACAGCATACAAACAAAGGAATGGTTATACTTACAAGAATCCACATTCTGATTCAGCTACAGCAAGATTAGGAGTTTGGAGCACAACAACTATTAGAAATATATTAACTAATAATACATATCTTGGTATCCTAACACAGGGAAAAGCAAAGAAGCTGAGTTATAAAAGCAAAAAGGTTATTAAAGCTCCGGAAAGTGAGTGGATAATAAAGGAAGATAATCATGAACCTATAATTGACACTAACACATTTTATCAGGTACAAAAAATGATGAAATCAAAACGCACAGTGAGTTGTGATGATAAGCAAGGAAATAAAAAATATAAAGCACATTGCTTGGCAGGTAAGGTTAAATGTATGGATTGTGGTGCGTCATTAATTAAAACTGGCGGTGGTAGCTCTCAGGATAGTAGATATCTCAGATGCCAGTTAGCAAATAAGACCAGAAGCAAACTGTGCTCATCTCACTCCATTAGATTAAATCAGTTAAAAGATACGGTAGCGGGCGAGATACGGAAACTAATTAATGAAGTTCTTAATGAAGGTAATGAAAAGTATCTAGCAGATAGATTAAGTGAGGCTTCAGATACAAACAATACAATTGGGCTAAAGACAAGAGAATTGAATAACATAAATCGTATTATTAATGAAAGTAAAAAGGCACTTTCAGCCCTATATATGGATAAGGTGAAAAAGATTATTAGTGAAAGTGAATATGTTACGCTTAAGGAAATATTTAATAGTAATATAAATGAACAACATGAAAAAAGTTTTAAGCTAAAGGGGGAAATTGAAAGTTTAAAAATCCTGCAGATTGAGAAGCCAGATGCGGTTACTTTAGCTAAGAAGTATGTTAGTTTTGAGGAATTAACTAGTGAAATAGTCATGAATTTCATTGATTATATTAAAGTTGGTGAAAAGGATATGTATGGTAATCAAGATATACATATTCACTGGAATATATAATTTTTTTAATCTAAAATATATTTTTCAAACACGATACCCATGTTACCTCCATTGCAGCAGGAAATGGCAGGGCAAGTAACGGAAGGTATCGGGGAGTAGCGTCCCAAAGTGAATTACTTATTGTGAAACTTGGCCTTTCAATTGGAGATTCTTTTCCTAGTACCGTGCAATTAATGCAAGGAATTGATTATGCAGTAAAGAGAGCTATTCAATTGAATATGCCTTTAGTCATCAATCTAAGCTTTGGAAATAATTATGGAGCACATAATGGTTTCTCTTTATTGGAAACCTTTATAAGTGATATGGTTAATCGCTGGAAGATGAATATTGCCATTGGAACGGGAAATGAAGGAACAGCAGGAAAACATACAGGTGGTATTCTAAGCAGAGGAGTAAGAGGTCCTTCTGCAATTATTGAATTGGCAGTTGGGGAATTTGAGAAGACTTTTAATCTTCAGATCTGGAAAAACTTCTATGATCAATTTGATATTGCTTTAACTTCTCCAGGCGGAATCCGAGTTGGTCCAATTCCGGAAAGGCTAGGTACCCAGCAATTTGCAATAGGTCCTACAGAAATATACTTATATTATGGAGAACCACTTCCTTATAATATTCAACAAGAAATCTATATTGAATTTATCCCAGCTAAGAATTATGTAGAATCTGGTGTTTGGAAGATTGAGCTGGTTCCAAGAAATATAGTTGTGGGAAATTTTGATCTTTGGCTTCCTTCGGGAGGCGTGGTAGGTCCTCAGACCTTATTTTTAAGACCAACAGAAAATACTACCTTAACCATACCATCTGCAGCGGAAAGGGCCATTACCGTAGGTGCTTATGACGCCCATAATGACAGCTTGGCTTTCTTTTCCGGCAGAGGCTATCCTCGTGGAAATATTATGGTTAAGCCGGATATAGTTGCACCAGGGGTAGATATAACAGCTGCTTCACCAGGAGGGGGGTACACCAGCAGGTCAGGAACTTCCATGGCGACACCATTTGTAACAGGAAGTATTGCTTTATTAATGGAATGGGGCATTGTTAATGGAAATGATCCATATTTTTACGGGGAGAAAATGAAAGCATATCTTATTGCTGGAGCAAGACATTTAAGCATAGAGGGGGAATATCCAAATCCTACGCTGGGCTATGGGGCATTATGCTTAAGGGAGAGCTTTTTATTGACTCAGTAAGATAAGTAAAATTATTCTAATTTTTATCATTCTTAAATTGTTTTGGAAGCTGATAAATAATTATTCTGATCAAAGTTAGCATAAAGTTATTGCAGGAAAATAAATATATAATAAGAGAATTCCAAACTTTGTATTAAAATTTAAGTGTTACATAAAAACATAACATAAAGGCGGTGTTCTCTTATAATTAAAAGTATACAACATTTTGAGGAGTTTGGCATCAAAAGTTTAAAAAATTATGATTGATAAAAGAATGGTTATCCCATATAATATAAATAAATATTTAGAAGTTTTCCGTTACTATTGTAACATTGAAACACGTAACATTTGCAATAGGAAGAACTAAGAATTCGTCTGAAAGATTAATCAAAGTATTGCGTAGCAACATACTGTTAAAGCAATAAATATGGTTTGACTGTAAAAAGTCTTACATATCTAATTATGAATAGTATATATATGCAGCACTATTCATTTAATAAATGATATTTGGATTTTTTACACTCAAATTAAATATATAGGATTGAGAGTGATTAAAGTGATTAATATGTATGAGTATTTATGGCTTTTTATAGCTTATGCATGTCTGGGATGGTGCACGGAAGTGGCATTTGTCACAGTTGATACAGGAAAGTTTGTTAACAGGGGCTTTTTAAATGGACCGGTATGCCCGATTTATGGATTCGGTGTGATTGCTGTTATTAGTCTATTAACGCCAATTCAAGATAATAAGTTGGTACTTTTTTTGGGATCGATTATTGTCGCATCCGTAATAGAGTTTCTAGCCGGATGGATATTAGAGGGGATATTTAAACAAAGGTGGTGGGATTATTCTAATTTTCCCTTTAATATTAAAGGATACATCTGTTTGAAATTTTCTATACTATGGGGACTTGGATGTATGTTAGTTATAGAAATAGTACATCCGGGAATTGCACATTTAATATCACTGATACCAGTTAATATAGGCTGGATTATTCTGAGTATTTTTTATATAATTTTATTCATTGATATATTTGCTACAGTCCAGACGGTACTTAAAATAAATAGACAACTGGAAGAAGCAAATAAGATAGCTGTGAAGATTCATAGCATTTCGGATGATATTGGGCAAAAAATATCTTCTGGAAGTATGAAAGTAGTAAATCGATTAGAAGAATCAAAAAAGGTTACAGAAGGGTTAAAAACCAATGTTATATCAAGTATAAAAAGTTCCAGAGAACAATTGGAATATCTTAAAGAGCAGAGAGAAAAAGTTCTTAGTAAAAACTTTTTTGGCAAGAGAAGAATTATAAAGGCATTTCCCCAAATTACATCTCCTAAGTATAAACTTGAATTAGAAAATTTAAAGAATAAAATTATAGGAAGGAATAGTAAAGAAGATAAACCAACCAATCCCTCCGATACGAAAGGAAAGACTTCCAATTGAAACACACATAAAACTATACAGCTTAAAGCTCCAACCCAGATACGAAAGGAAAGACTTCTAATTAAAACACACATAAAACTATACAGCTTAAAGCTCCAACCTAGATACAAAAGGAAAGACTTCCAATTGGAACAGGTCAATTGATACAATTGATACATAGAATTGAAAATGATCAGAAATGTTGATATTGCAACGAAAAAGAGATATACTTAGTTGCAATATCAATTTTTTTTGAAAAAATATTAATTGGAGAGAGGGTTACTATTCAGCCCTATATGATTAACTGACTAAGTGCCAGCGTGAGAGGGAATTCCTTATAAGGTTAAATGAACAATTATTAGGTAAATAGTGGAGATACATATATTATATTAAAAGACGAGGAGAGAAATGATGGATGAGAAAATAAATATTAATCCGTTAGGAACACTACCGGTAAATAAGTTACTAAGACAGTTTGCAGTACCTAGTATCATTGCCATGCTAGTAGGCTCACTGTACAATATTGTAGATCAGTTCTTTATAGGAAGAAGCGTAGGAGAATTGGGAAATGCTGCAACTAATATTGCATTTCCGCTTACGATTTCCAGTATAGCTATAGCTCTGCTGTTTGGAATTGGTGGAGCATCTGCGTTTAATCTTGCCATGGGAAAAGGAGAAAGAGAAAAAGCAGTTTATTATATTGGTAATGCAGCTGCAATGCTATTTGGCTGTGGAGTAGTATTATGCATCATTACCCAACTCTTTTTAAATCCGATGCTAAAGTTTTTTGGATCTCCTGCAGAAGTTCTAGGCTATGCAAGTACTTATACCAGAATTACCTCTCTCGGATTTCCATTTTTGATTCTGGCAACAGGAGGAGGACATCTGATACGTGCAGATGGAAGCCCCCAATTTACCATGATTAGTAACCTTACAGGAGCAATCATTAATACCATTCTGGATGCATGGTTTGTATTTGGTTTAAATACGGGTATGGCAGGAGCTGCTCTTGCAACTATTATTGGTCAGATGGTTTCAGGAGGTATGGCATTTTATTATTTGCGTCATTATAAAACAGCTACAATAAGAAAAGAACATTTGATAATACGTAAAAAATATCTTGGAAGGATCATGTCCCTTGGAGCTGCACCTTGCAGTAATCAGGTTGCAATGATGGTAGTCCAGATTATAATGAATAAATCACTGGCATATTATGGTGCATTATCGGTTTATGGGGAATCCATTCCTTTAGCTAGTGTAGGAATTATTACGAAAGTCAACCAAGTATTTTTTTCCTTTATTATAGGTATATCACAAGGTTTACAGCCAATTGTCAGTTTTAATTATGGGGCAGGACGGTATGACCGGGTAAAGAAAGCTTATATACGTGCGGTTTCCTATGGATTTGGAATATCATTAATAGCATTTTTGATGTTTCAATTTTTGCCAAGACAGATTATTTCGTTGTTCGGAGATGGCTCAGATGCATACTACCAGTTTGCTATCAGTTATTTTAGAATATTTTTATTATTTACCTTTTTAAACTTTTTACAGCCAATTACCTCTAATTTCTTTACGGCAATTGGAAAACCACAAAAAGGTATATTCCTGTCGTTAACCAGACAAATTCTTTTCTTATTACCACTCATTTTGATTTTACCATTGTTAATTGGAATAGATGGTATATTGTTTGCAGGACCAATTGCGGATTTCGTTGCTGGAATGGTGGCTATTATTATGATATCAAAAGAATTGAAAAGTAACATTTATTTAATTAAAAATGAATGACATGAATTAAATATGCGAAAGAAATCCAATATTTAAGGGTGTCATTCTGAGCCATAGGCGAAGAATCTCAATATTCATGGGGTGTTATTATGAGCCATAGGCGAAGAATCTCAATATTCATGGGGTGTCATTCTGAGCAATAGGCGAAGAATCTCAATATTCATGTGGTGCCATTCTGAGCCATAGGCGAAGAATCTCAATATTCATGAGGTGTCATTTTGAGCCGCAGGCGTAGAATCTCAATATTCATGAGGTGTCATTCTGAGCCGTAGGCGTAGAATCTCTATATTCATGTGGTGTCATTCTGAGCCGTAGGCGTAGAATCTCTATATTCAGGGGATGTCATTCTGAGCCGCAGGCGTAGAATCTCTATATTCAGGGGATGTCATTCTGAGCCGTAGGCGTAGAATCTCTATATTCAGGGGTAGAGATTCTTCGCCTGCGGCTCAGAATGACATTTTTTAAAGTATGGTACAACTTGGAGCAACTCCAAAGAGTATCCAACTTTAGTTAAAAAGTAAATTAATCTTAGATGGAGGAAAATAGGATATCCCCTGCCGTCGAAGGTCTGAATATCCTAATTTGGTTGAGGATATTTATAAATCTCACCTTCATAATTTCGCATAACTACTTCATTATTATCCATAGTAATCACATATTTAGGATTAATTGGAACTTTTCCACCACCATGGGGTGCATCTATAACAAACTTAGGTACTGCATATCCGGATATGTTACCAGTAAGATTTTGTATTATTTCAACGCCAGTTTCTACTTTTGTCCTAAAGTGGCTAAGTCCCTGACTCATATCGCATTGATAGAGGTAATATGGTCTAACTCTTGCTTTTACTAGTTTTAGCAGTAATTCTTTCATGGTTTCTGTATTATCATTGATATTTCTTAGCAATACGCTTTGGTTACCAAGTGGAATTCCTGCATCTACAATATCTGAACATGCTTTTACAGCTTCTGGTGTAAGTTCTTTTGGATGGTTGAAATGGGTATTTATCCATATAGGATGATACTTCCTAAGCATAGCTAAAAGGTCAGGTGTAATCCGCATAGGCATAACAACCGGAACCCGGGTTCCTATTCGGATAATCTCTACGTGTTCAATGTTTCTAAGCTTTGAGATGATTTTCTCTAACCTTGCATCACTCATAGTTAGAGGGTCACCGCCTGACAAAAGAACATCCCGGATATTAGGGTTCTTTGCAATGTAGTCTACAGCAGCATCCACCTCAGCATCACTGATTACAAAATCTTCTTCACCAACGGTTCTTCTCCTGGTACAGTGTCTGCAATACATGGAACACATATGTGTTACTAGAAAAAGAACACGATCCGGATAACGGTGTACAATATTCTTTACAGGACTATCCCGTTCTTCATCAAGAGGGTCGGCTAATTCGTATGGTCCTATCCGGGTTTCATTTATGGTTGGAACAGCCTGCATTCGGATGGGACACATGGGGTCATTGGAATCCATTAAGGATGCATAATAAGGAGTAATTGCCATTCGAAAATGTTCCAAGCATTTGCTGATATCTTCCTTTTCCTTTTCGCTTAAATGAATAATTTTCTCAAGTTCTTCAATTGTGGTTATTCTATTACGAAACTGCCATTTCCAGTCATACCACTGTTCGGGGTAAGGTTCCGCATCATTTAATCCTTCTTTTTTTCCAGTCATTATAAATCCCTCCTATGATAAATAAAAATGAAAGCCATATCTTTTTAAGGCACTGTTTAAAATACTACGAACTAAGGTAACATAATCCATACCATTAAATTCTGCTATCATTGGGAAATCACTATAACCCGGAGCCAGTCCTGGTAAAGGATTAATTTCTATAAAATATATTTTCTCATCCTGAGGATTTCCATCCTGAGAATTTTTGCCTTGAGGATTTCCATCTTGCTGATTTCCATCCTGAGAATTTTGCTGATTTCCATCCTGAGAATTTTTGCCTTGAGGATTTCCATCTTGCTGATTTTCATCCTGAGAATTTTTGCCTTGAGGATTTCTATCTTGAGGATTCCCGCCTTGAGAAAGCCGAAAATCAATACGGGCAAAATCCTTACATTGAAGTATTTCATATATTCTTTTTGCAGTATGTATCATTTCCGATTCAATTTCCTTACTGATTACTGCAGGGCATTCATAACGAATAAGTTTTTTATAATTTTGTTTTACATTATAACTATAGATATTGAAAGGATTTTGGCTATCCAGATACACAATTTCCATGGGAGGGAATACTTGTATTTCACTTCCATTACCAAGGACTCCTACGGTGAATTCTCTTCCTCCGATATATTCCTCTACTAGCATATCCTGATGATAAAGGTTTATATTTTTAGATACTAAACTTTTCAACTGGCTTGGGTTGGAAACGATTGCAACGTCAGAAATACCTTTACTGGAACCTTCTGCGTTTGGCTTAACAATGGCTGGGTAAGTAAAATTGCCGTTAATCTTTGTTTGGTCTTTAGATATAACCTGATATTTTGGTGTCCTTATGTGATAAGTTGCAAGAACACGTTTAGTTAATGCCTTATCAAGAGCAAGGCATAGGGTAGTCTCATCAGAACCTGTATAAGGAATTTTATAAAAGTTCATAATGGCAGGAATCTCCGATTCTCGACCTCTTCCTTGGGTGCCTTCGGCAATATTAAAAACTATATCTATGTCATGTTTCATTAATTTAAGAGGCAATTCTTCTGAAGCTTCTAATAGTTCAACTTGACAATTATCACCTTCCAAGGCATTTTTAATAGCTAAAACAGTTTCAATACTATCATATTCAGCTTCCAGGTCTGGAGCTTCCTTTCCTGCAATATGTGATGTTACATCTTTCTTGAGATTGTAGGTTAAACCTACGCGCAGGGGACGGGGAGTATCTTCTTTAGAAATATTATCCATATGTCACACTATCCTTATTTAGAATTTTTTATTGCTTTATTTCGTTAAGAGTGTAGTCCTAAATATGTAAGAAGTCAATAAAAAAATAACGAAAAATAGAGTGTAAATTTGTGCAGATATAACAAAAAAATTGACATAGATTTCCGGATAAGTGAATCAAGAATTTGACACCATATTAGGTGCTGTGAATGCAAACTAAAGGAGAAGAATCTTAAAAAATAGAGATTCTTCTCCTTTAGTTTTGTATAGCATTCTTTTAACAACCACCTGCTATGCAGGTATGACCACAGCAGCTTTAGCTTCAAGTAGGAAACCTCCAGCGATTCAATTAACTTTTTTAATTGAATACATCAGCTCCAGGTTAGATTCTCCAATTCGACCTGACTGCGGTACCATTCATCTTTTTGTATCAATATTTCAGGAGAACCGGAATTTTTAATCCGCCCATTCTCTAATATAACTACTTTATCACTTGCAATCATAGAAGATAAGCGGTGAGATATGGATAATATAACATGGTTGTCACTTGCTTTTTGCAATACGGAAACTATTTCCTTTTCTGTGATGGAATCCAGATTTGCAGTAATTTCATCAAGCAGTAATATTGGCGGATTCGTAACAATAGCTCTGGCAATGGAAAGTAATTGTTTTTGCCCTTGAGAAAATAGGGTATCATTTGTTATTTGTGTGTCTAAACCATGTTCCAGTGATAATACATAGTCTAGCATGCCAACATAATTTAATGCCTGTTCTATTTGTTCTTTGGTTATATAGGTTTCCTGCAAACTAATTTGATCTGCTACCGTACCTTTTATCATATGAAAACTCTGATCCACGTAACCAAATATTTTACGTTTCTCTCGATTAGGTATTAGATATACGTCAATTCCATTGATTGTGATACTTCCTTCTGATGGCTTTAATAAACCTAAGATGAGTTTGAATAAAGTTGACTTACCCACACCTGTTCTGCCAACAAAGGTTACTTTTTCAAGGGGGTTAATGTTAAGGCTAATGTCCCTGAGAATGTCGTTCCCTTCCTCATAGTAAAAGGTCAGATTATGAAAAATAAGATTTACGTCACTTTGATTTGGTATTATATCTTCTGCCTTAAGTTCTTGATTTTTCATATCATCTTCCGGAGCTTGAAAGAAATCATTTACCCTTTGTATTCCTGACACAGCTTGCTGAATACTTTGCAGTTCCATTCCTAATTGCTCAATGGGGGAAAATAAGTTGGATATAAGGTCTATTGAGGCAGCCACCATGCCAATGGACATTCCTAATATATTAAGCTGTTTGGAGGAAATCATAACAATCATG
>CALDJN010000153.1 GCA_937901695.1 uncultured Anaerocolumna sp. | reverse complement strand
CCCATTAACTTCAAACCACCATGCTCATTTTACTGTTTTATAATTTTTACTTAGCAATAAAAATAGTGTTACTATTATAAATAATTATTCTATAATAGTAACACTATAAATTATTCTATCGGTGTTTCAACAATTGGATTATATTGTGGTGTTCTTGTTATAATTTCTAACGTTTTAACCTCTCCAGGATTTAATGTTACTTCTGGAAAAACGTCTCTAAATATCATATATGTTTCTCTATAATTATTTGATATAACAGGATTAGAACCATTATAGTTATTAAATATTATAGCTAGTTCAGTTGCTTTTATTGTTCTAGTTGATGTATTATTTAATATCATTTTTAAAGTATTAATATAGTCATTCTTTTCAAAATCGTAACTAATATAACGTTGTGATGAAGTTGTAATTCCTGTTAAATCGAATGAATCTCCTGCTATTGTATAATCATCAATAGTTGGTTCTACTGTTCCATTTCCAAGTACAAGAGTTCCAACTACTTTATTATTATTAAATGTGTTTCGATTCCATGTTAGAAATTTAATTCCATTTACAGTATAGAAATCTGGATGATGTATTAGACTTGTACTTGTATTATTCATTATATCTGGTCCAAAAAAACTAACATTAGGATCAAATAATGGATTTACTAATAATAAATGTTGCGACCCATATGTTGTATTAGATGCAGTAAAACCGCCTGTATTAACAAGTGAAGGAAAAATATCATTGTTAATAGTTACTGTACCATAAGATAAACAAGAACTTATTTGGGCTTGTATTATTTTTAAATAATTTCTAGTAAACATTAAAATATACCTCCTTAGTAATAGCATCAGGCTTTATAAAATCTAATGTTAAAAAATTGTTAACATTATTAAAAGTTATATCTGCCTTTTGTTTTTTATTCATGTATTTTTTTGTAGCATTTATTAATATTAAAATATCTAAATCTCCAAACCTATTTAACCAGCCTGTTTTAAATCTATGTCCGCATTGTGTACCAATTAATCTAATCTTATCTCCATAATTCTTAAATGGTTCATCTTTTACACATTCAACTCCTTTTTCATTAATAGCTTTTCGTGCATCTTCCTTACTCAATAATGCGTGTTGGGTCTTGCTAACTACAGTTCCCATTCACTAAAATACCTCCTTATTTAGTTCATCCAATAATTCATTAACCGAATTAATTAAATCACTTAGTTGGTCTCTAACATTATTAACAGCATTTGTTACATATTCAACCATTTGATTATTTTTAATAAATTCGCTACCTTCCGGCTCAACAATCTCCTTTTCATTAATCAGCCCTAATAACGCATTCCCCCATTCATTTATCATATTTTGTACTTCTACTGTCGTTGGATAATTTGGATTAGGCTGTATAACTTTTGCTTCATCAATTTTTCTCATTAGCATTTCACTTGCGTCAGCAATTTGCTGACTAACTTCACCTTTTGTAGCGTACTTAACATCAACCTCACCTGGAATAATGCTATTCATAAAATCTACTAAACTACTTTCCAGGCTGTTTAATGCTTCTGTTAACTCTGCTTTGGTAACTAAATTTTCTCTTCCTCTGTACATACCATAATAAATTCCATCAAAATTTACACTCATATTTTCACTTCCTTCATACGCTTTTTGTTTAGTTGCTAAACCATTATAAAAATTCCATTTTGAAAACTGGTTTTGTTTAGTTGCTAAACAATCATTTAATACAGATTAAAAAACATTTCTCCCAATTCTCCAATAACCATCATATCAATATTCAAAAATGTCTTTCTAAATTCTGTCAACATTTCTGAATAACTTTTTCCTCCGCTTTTTCCACTTCTAGTAATGCTATTACTCCTAGTAGTATCATTTCTAACACTTCCACTAGTTTCATTATTTCTTACTGTATCGTTAGTAGCGTTAACTTCTCCTTCCGTCTTATTTGTAGTATTAGCTGTACTAACGTTATTTTCCGTACCTTCATTATGTTCAGTTATATTACCTTTTACATCATCAATATCAGCAGTAGTAATATACTTATCGTTTCTTACATCAGCAAGTCCATTCTGTGGTGTGTTGCTATGTCGACTTTCATTATTACTTTCTTCATTTCTTTCATTTGTAACGTCAGTATTCTTAAAATTGCTTAAAGAATTACTTTGTGTGCCATTTACTGTTTCTGTATTATTTCCAGTTACATTAACTGTTTCATCAAGTGTTCCTGTAGTACTACCTATAACATTAACGCTTTCATCTAATATCTCCGTTACTTTAAAATCCTCCATAGGCTGAAAGTCAATTTTAGCACTTTTATACATTTGATTATAGTATGGCATAATTTCATTCATCTTGTTATTCATTCTGAATTTCCATAGTTCAATATCGTCCACACAAATTTCTCTTGTATAATAATGCTTTAAAATTTTCTTTTCAAGTAATCCCTTATATCCGCTTTCAAATATTTCATAGTTACCAAAAATTTGTCCCTTGGCTAACTCAATAATACTATCAGCTTGTCCAATTCCACTTAGTCCAGAAATCCCTTCACAAATTTCTTTAATGCTATACGTATAATCACTCATCATCTTCGCCCTCCTTTTCATCACCTGTTCCAAGCTCTAGCTGTTCTAGCATTTTAATATCTTCACGATATTCAACATCAATATTTAAGCCAAACATTTTATTAACTTGTTTACAAGCTTCTTTCCTAGAATTTAATCTAGTATACTTCTGTGCTTCTGTACTACCCATATTTCTAGTAACTTCATCAGTAATAAGCCTTTCCTTTTTCTGAATATTAACATTACTTATTCCAAGATATGTTAATGCTTCATTAAATATTTCTCTTTTTAAATCGTTAAGCTTATCTGCAACATATGGGGCTGTAATATCGTGTATCTTAATCAAATTTAGGTCAAGATTTTTATCTCCATATATAAATACTTCATTTCCTTCATATTGCTGTAAAAGAACTTGCATAACTTGTCTTTGATTTTCTGTGCATTGTATAATTCTAGGCGTTTTTTGCTGATATACGTTTACGTCAATTGTTCTCTCTAAATTTGCAATTCTCCTAGCATACATTTCTACACCAAGGATAGTATTTGTATGAGAATAATTATTGTAAATAATAACGCTATCTTCATCATTCAACGGTTTGTTATAACCATTAGTAGCATATGCCCGTCTTATCTTAGGTATTCTATATACGCTAAGATTTCCACCAATCATTGTTTGCAATGCAAGTAATCCAAGTACATCATCTTTAAAAAATATAGCCATTCCATCGTTGTAAAGAGAAAGTTCTAAAAAACGCGGGTCTATGCTGTCAGGTAAGTTCTTCCATTCAAACATACTAATAGCAAGTTCCATTAACCTATTGTAATAAAATAAATATGTCTTATCATTCAATTCATTTGCCTTTGTTTTTTGTCTTTTTTTCACATTATTACCCTCCTATCTTATTATCTAAATTATAGTTGCCAACTTCACTACCATTTTTCCATATTGTAATTCCATCATCATATATTTTTTGAATTTTTTTCATGTCATTTGCTGGTACACTACCTGTAATGCAAATATCAATTGTTTTAACATAATTCCAGTGTGGTCTGGTATTGATATTAGGAACTTTAAAAGCATTTACTTTATAACCGTAATAGCTAAAAAAATCATCAATCTTTTTAGCATATTCTTGTCTAATCTGCATTTTCTGAAAATAAAATTGCTGATATCCCATGAATATATTAATTGATGAACTATTAACGTTTCCTTTAGCTGCATCAGGCTGTAAACTAGCTTTATAAACTTGTTGTATCTGATTAATAACTCCAAGTACTCCACCAGCAGTAACTAATGGATTTCCACTAATTGCACCGCCTATAGCTGATATTGCACTTGCTCCAATATTAATAGCTGTATATGTTCCATTTTGTACTAACCAAGCTTTATATAAATCATCTGTCCAAGAACAAAGTGGATAACCCTGTATTGATAAGGCATAGTCTGGATTTATAATGTCTTTGTCTTGATTTATTTGTTGTTCTCCTATTTTATAATTAAGAGGATATGCCATAATTACAGGATTAGGCCCAATAATACCTCCAATCATAAATTTAACACTTAGTTCTGTTCCAATTTTTCCAAACAGTTCATACCTATATGGTGTGCCAGTTCCTTGATTATTTGTTACAAATAATAAATTATAAGGATATGTAAATAATTTATTATTTTTAGGCTGGTATCCATCAATGCTTGGTGGCTGATTTATTTCAACTTTAAAGTATCCTTGTTCATCTAACATTCCCACTTTTGTACCGGGTTCTGCTGTACAACAAAACTTAGGTATACAAGCAATAAATATAATGGCATTTGATTTACCAGCAGTTATATAATTCATGATGAAGTTTTTCATGTCATCAGCTGTATTGTTATCAAAAAACCAATATTCCAGCCCGCTATATACTCTATTATGTAAACCGCCAATTTGCGTTGTAGAACCAGTCGGTGAATTATCTGAAACAGCTATAATATAGCCTATTCCAAACATATCAATTTCATCAGTACCATTAGTAGTACCAACACTTTCTTGTGTGTCATAAATAATATATTCTCCTGTTTCAAGTCCCTCTTCAATAAGATTAAACCCAATTCTATCATCAGAAACGTGTTCACGTTCAACAAAACTTGGTTTAATCGTGTAATCAGTATTTATTAGCCAAGTTTGCATAACGTCAATTTCAAAAGTTACTTCACTACATTCATTATTAACATACTCAACATTTGTAATAAATGCATAAAACCATTTTGTGCCGAAAGATGTATTTTGATACATCATATAATTACAGTCAAATAATAAATCTGCCTTTAATGGTACTCTAATAGTTTGATGCTCTCTTATATAGCTATAATCAGTAAAGCTATATTTTTTCTTTCCTGCAAAATAGCTTTGCTGACTTGATTTAGAACCAAAATAAATCGTATGCTTATATGTGTTGTCAATTGGTACATTGTTACACAAGGTTAATATACTATCTGGAATAACATTCATGTTTTACACCTTCCTTTTAAAAGCGGGATATACTATTATCTAGCATATCCCGCTTACATAAGCATAATTTATGCTACTGTAATAACCGCTGTATCACTCTTAGTTTTGTCAAAAACACTAGTTGCTGTAACAGTAACAGTATTCTCTGTTTCATCAGCGCCTATTGTAACCTTGCCTGAAATATCAACAAAGCTCTTTTCACTGTCAACACTCCAGTCAACCGCCTTTGATGCAAAATTTTCAACCTCAACATTTGCATCAAGATAAATAGATTGTCCTTTGCCGATTGTTGCAGTTTTAGGCGTAACAGTAACGCTTGTTACACTAGGAGTACCTGGAATGAATAGTGCATTATTAGCAAACGGAGAAACGCTGAACGTTTTCCAAGTATGGAACCAGTAATTCCAGTAAAGTCCTTCACCGTTATACTGCTCGGTGAAATTCTGGTAGTTATCGAAAATCATAAAGAAATTCTTTTCGATTATGCAAGCTGGCAACTTGTCAAGTGCCTCCATTTCATCCGCTGTAAGTGCTTCATAAGTCGGGTCGTCACTGAATAATTCAGCAAGTCTGGCACTGTCAACATTTCCGAAACTATCAATTAAAACTCTTTGACCCATGAATTGCGCTTTATCCATATTAAAAGCCGATGCCAATACTTCAACATCCATAGTTGCATCAAAATTAGTATTAACAAGAAAATACTGTTCCGATTTCTTAGCATGAGTTTTCACCTTTGCAAGGTTGAATTTGGAACTCATAAATTCCATGTCATTTGATACACCTTTAATCTTTGCTATAATCGGTTTCATGTTTTCTACCGATACGGACGGGATTTCAATCGGGCAAAGATGGCCGTTAAGTATATTCCTTGCAAGCATATATTTAAATGTTTGAAATTCGTCGTATTCTGCGCCGGTATAAAGGCTATCAATAATCTTAGCTACAAGGTCCGTAATTCCTTCCCATGAAAGAAAAGCCTGTCTTAACTGGTCGTTGCTCACTGTAACCTTGTAAAATTTTTGATAGTTCATTACATGAAAAGCACTTCTTACGTCTGGTTTTTCTCTCTTAAAGATAGTACTTTCTGCCGTTGCCGGGTCAAACTGAAAAGGTTTGGCAATATTTACGAAAATTTCTTCTGTAGTTTCACCAAATTCGAGCAAACCTTTTTTAAACATTTTGAATGGATTTGTGTACATTTTTGATGTAAGAATGACACGTCCAATTCTATTTACAAGTGCGGATAAAAATTCATTTTGCAAATTCGGAAAATCCATAATAATTGCACCGATTTTGCGAATACTTTCTGCATCGGGTGTTGCTTTAGGCACATAATCTTGATAGTTTTGCGTAGCATTGTTTCTGATAGCGTTTAAAATATCTACGCTTGAACCTGTTAACGTTGTAATCTTAGGTAATTTTGGCATTTTTAGCCCTCACTTTCTTCAAATAAATCATTAAAGGTAACTTCTTTTCCATCCTCAATAATATCTTCTTTTTGTTCCTTCTTTATTTCTTCGGGACTTGCGAAAAATCTGTCAGTATATTTCTTTCTCCAAGATGCATCATTTTCGTCATATTTCTTTTTCCAATCCTCACTATTATCTTTTGAAAAAGAATTATATGTGTCCGTAAAATCTTCTATGTTATGTAACGCTTCATCCGTCGTATTATCTTCGCCGACAAGTGTTCTAACTCTAGCAAGAAAATCCTCCTGTGATAATACTGCCAATTTGAATACACCTTCTTTCATCTTTTTTTCATACACATTAATAAAAATGGCATTTTTTGATGCGGGCTTTCTGGAAATGGGTCTATTGGTATTTCACCACCAGAATAGGCATTATAAATTGCTTTGCCAAGATTAGCCCTCATAATTTGTACACTTTCCGAAGTATCGCCGGGACTTTCAAAATCAATTAATACTTTATCACTGGCTTGCCTTATGCTTGTAGCGTGTAACAAAACATTTAATACACTTGGATATTCATTAGATAATTCTTCTAATAGATATTCACATCCAAGGTTAAGACTGCCAATGCTAACTCCCATGCTGACCTTCTTGTTATACAATTTCTGTTTTCTTGTGTAAAAGGTCCATTGTGCTAATCCATAACCTCCACCATTTGGACCTTCATGCACAAATTCATATTCGGATATGGCGCCATTATCCACATTAGTAGTATAAGATAGTGAAGTTGTATAACCGTCAGTAAAATCACCTTGGACCCGGTATGGAATTAATCCGCTTTCGGCTTGTAGATTTCCCATTAATCCAGCTAGTCCATATTCATTTGGAATAACAGTTTTCAACTTATCCCATATTTGCTTGCCAAATAATAGTGCCATATTCCGAATATCCTTTCTTTAGTAATCTATTACTCCGAAACAAACAACGTACTTATCATTTTTCATGTCATTTGTTTTCGTCATAATACTATCATTTGTGTTCCCGCCAATCCAAGTAATGGTATTTCCAGAAACACTTTGCACTGTAGCTACATGTGTACAATCATCATAAATATGTTTTGATGAAAAGAAAACGACATCACCTTTTTTTGGTTTATACGTTCCGCCATAAGCAAGTGACATTTGAATTTTTCCTCTAGCTTTCATATAGTCCTTCATCCTGTCGACATTTTCATGCTTTCCTGTTTGTTTACCAATTCCGCAAATATTAGCAAAGTATGATAAAGCTGTAGCGCACCATGCATCTTTGACAAGTGTTCCATAATACCATGTTTGAATTGTTTTAACAATTCCTTCATATTCCTTTGTACCAAGGTATTTTTTAAACTCGTCCGCAAGGTTTGTTGTCTTTTTCTTAACCATTTCAACACCATCAATGATTAAAGATTTTACATCGCCTGTAATAGAAATATTCATTAATCTTCACCTCCAAGCTTTGTAATCAGCTTTGTAATAGCAATTGTATTATTGTTTACTGCATCACTTAATTGTTTTGTCTCTTCTCGATGTGATGCTTCGTTTTTACTAATCATGTTATACAATGCAATACAAGCAACAATCGGAAATCCAAGTGAACCGATTAATTGTGCAATTGTAGCTACATCCATAATATAACCATCCTCCTTTTCTCCCTAATTTTTACATCTATTTTTCTTTTATTATAACATATTTGTTGCAATTTGTCAAGTAATATGTTATAATAAAAGAAAGAAGGTGAATTGATGGCTAATAAATATTATGATGGTACAAAACTTTTAAGTTTATCTGACATTAACGGAAATAAACCAGAACTTTACTTATGTACTACCAATCGTACAGGAGGAAAAACAACCTATTTTGGAAGATTACTTGTAAACAGGTTCCTTGAAAAAGGTGAAAAATTTGGATTGCTTTATCGTTTTCAGTATGAACTTGATGACTGCGCTGATAAATTTTTTAAAGATATCTCAACTTTGTTCTTTAATGGTTCTGTAATGACAAGTAAAAGAAGAGCAATGGGAATCTTTCATGAATTGTTTTTAGATGATGAAAGTTGCGGATATGCATTGTCATTAAATAGTTCAGACCAATTAAAAAAATATAGTCATCTATTTTCCGATATTGATAGGATATTGTTTGATGAGTTTCAATCTGAAAGTAATCATTATTGTACGGATGAAATAAAGAAGTTTATTTCTGTACATACTAGTATAGCTAGAGGGCAAGGAGAGCAATACCGATATGTGCCTGTTTATATGATTGGAAACCCTGTTAGCATTATAAACCCATATTATGTAGAACTTGGAATAAGTGAAAGGTTAAAAGATGACACCAATTATCTTAGAGGAAATGGATTTGTTTTAGAACAGGGATATGTTGAAAGTGCTTCAAGGATGCAGAAAGAAAGCGGTTTTAATAAAGCGTTTAGTAAGAATAGCTATGTTGGATATTCTACAGATTGCATTTATTTAAATGATAATAAGGCATTTGTAGAAAAACCCGATGGAATAGGACATTATCTTGCTACTATTAAATATAATGGAACAAACTACGCATTAAGAGAATATGCTGAACATGGATTTATCTATGTCGATGACAAAGCAGATATGACATTTAGGCTAAAAATTACTGTTACATCCGACGACCATGAAATTAACTATGTTATGCTAAAGAGGAATGATTTATTTTTAAATGCATTAAGATTTTATTTTGAAAAAGGGTGTTTTCGATTTAAAGATTTACGTTGTAAAGAGGCAATATTGAAAGCATTAAGCTATTAGGTATCTGCATTCGTTACAATAAATGAGTATTACGGACAGCATGATTGGAAAATATCACCGTAATAACTTATTCGATACGCTATCGGCTTTTATTGTACGAATGTTAAGGATATAAAAAAGGAAAAGCCTTACATGATATTTTATGCAAGGCTTTTTTCTTATTTAAAATTTTAATTTCTGATATTTAAGGCATTTTTTCTGTTGTCTGCAATGATAACAATCGCCTTTACATAATCTTTCTATCTTTTTTATTTTAATATCTTCATAAGGACTATGATACCCTGTATTAACTTTCATTCTTATCCTCCTTTAATACCCATTCTAACGCTCGAATGATATTTAAATGATTGTCATAAATTTTTGTGCCTTGTTCAAAGTGAATAACTAATTTTTTATGGTATTCAAGTTCTTTCTTAATCTGTTCATATGTTTTCAACGCTATCCCTTCTTTCTACAATTTTCTACAGTCGACCTCGTATAATCGTCGTACAAGCATTTTCCACTTTAGGTATACTTTACTACCTAAAAAGTAAAATGCACTGTTTCGACAAGAGAAAAGTAAAATGCTGTATTATACTGTCGAATTAATATTTTTTAGTTATCTCATTTTGTATGGTGTTTCAACTAAAATTATACCTCCTTTTACTCTTTTTGGTCTTAATTTTCCAGGAACACATAATCCTATTTTAAAATCTTCCATTTCACGTTTTACTGATAAAAAATCTATCTCTTCCTCTGTATAATCATCACCTTCCTTTTGCTCATACCCTTCCATTGATTTTATAAAAAGATTTTTGCTCTTTTCCGGCATTCCTGCACACTTTACATTAAAATATGACTTATCATAAATCTGTACATCATTTATGGTTGCTTTAGGTATCTGTTCCATAGGAGTTAGTTTACCATCATAGCACTCCATAACTACATGTTCTATGTACGTTTTCTGACGTGTAAAATATGCCTCGTCCCAGTAACTTTCTAACTTCCAACAACAAAAATTCTTATCATGGACCTTAATGCCAACAAATTCTTCAGGTTCTATATCACAATGTATACTATCTGTATCCGCATAAATAAATCCCTTTTCATTTACACCATGGAAATTAGCCTGTGCTGCTCTTATTGTAAAATTTTTAGCATATGATGTAATGGCACTTCCAACGGGTATATAACCCGGTTTTTTGTTAAATTCTGCAACTGGTACGAATCCAAGCGAGCCATCATCTTTTTCATAGCATATTTTAAAACTACTGTCAGTACTTGATGCAAATTTTCCATAGAGATTATTTAAAAATAATTTTGCCTGTTCTCTTAATGCGCCTTCGCTAGTAAGTTTTATTTTTTTGTATTTATTTATGTAATCGTCAAATAATCCTATTTCACTATAAAACCAACATCCATCTAATATTTCAAAATCAACTAATTCATATTGGTCCTTTAGTAATATATAATCTGTCATGGTTAGTGTTAATGTTACCCTTGTATCCTTTACTTCACCATTTATCCCTATATAAAATTGTGAATATCTGTCTGTTTTCTTTTCGTAAATATCTGTACTTTCTAGTGCTTCTGTCCCTAGATACAAAAACGAATTTTTAATCTGTATAAAAGGAAGTCTGTCTTTTTTAATGTAAAATCTAGTTTTAATTCGAATAAAATAATATTTATTAGTTCCAAGTGCTTCATCCGGAATATTATTTCCTGTCCAGAAATTAGGCTTTCCAATCGGATACCTATTGCCACTTTCTGAATGCATTTCAGAGGGATATAAAGAATTAACATCACCTGTTGTGCCATTGTAAAATTTTTTTCCTTCTTTACCTTTTACTAGATAGCACCATCCACCTCTATAAGATTTACGAATGTAGTCACCAGCAGTTGGAGAACCATACATTTCTTTGTCTATAGATATTTGGTATATGTCAGGAAAAAATAAATCATAGTCATCTTTTCCATACTGTTCTTTAAATTCCTTCAAACAGCATGAACCGATTGTTAATTCATTATGACCCTCATTAAACATTATTTCTAATGCTTCTTTTACAATAAGTACATCATTTGCAATGTACTTGTGCTCTTCTTCTGTAATTGTGCATCCAGAATAACGAAAACCAGTGTATTCCATATCAAGTTTTTTATGTTTTGTTTTAAATGATTCGCCTATTCTCTTTACGGAAAATGGCAGTAATTTTAAACTATCTCTTATTTCAATAAATTTACCATTTATTTTTATAATAATAGTATACCACATTCCCTTATCAGAAATTGAATATTTAAATGAATTATTAGGCATATCTTTTTCTTGCAACCATTCAACCTTATAAGGATTATTTTTATCTAAGTGTATATATGCTTGTTTTAATCCTTCCTCCTGTAAAAGAAATGGCAACCAAAAACCACCGTCAAACTTTAAGTTATGGTAATATACCACTATATTTTCATTTAATCCTTTAAAATATTCAAACTGTTCACTTAATGAATGAAAAATATTTACATCCTCTGTAAACAATTCTACTGATGCACTAGCCCAAACTTCTGTAGCTGTTTGCCCTTTGTAAACTGTTGTTTCAAAATCACCGACAAAGTAACGAAACTTTTTTTGTCTCATTATTTTTAATCCGGGCTAGTCCAATCTTCTGAAAACTCAAATTGGTCTAACAATTTTTCTTTAAATAACATGCTTGCATCGGGCAAATAATTCATCATAACTCCAATTAACTTAATAAGCATATCTTTGTTATAAGCAATTGTATAATCAATCCAATAGCCTTCTGATTTTGCATCTTCCAGCATTTGCGCTACATCCTCGGCACCTTCATTTTGTATTAATTGATCAATCCATGAAGTTAACATTGGACCTGCTTGATTTGGAAAATGGTTTACGTCATCTTTAAAATTTTGTATAACAATATCAGTAAAGAATGGAAAATCATTTTCTAAAAATTCTTCTTCAATTTTTACCCGTTCTTGCTTTAATACCTTTTTTGCTCCCCGATTGCGATTAATTAAATCTTTTTCAATTTTACGTGCTTCTTCACCGGGAATTATTTCACCTGTCTCAAAGTCAACATATTGCGAATGCTGGTATAATTCACTTGGCTTTGTTGCTTTAATTTTAGCAAGAGATTTTTTAGTAACACGTTTTGGCATAATCGGTATAACTTCATCGTCAAAAATATAACCTTTCTTTTCTGCCGTCCGTATGTGTTTTGTTAATCTGTCAATCTCATGCTTATATTGTTGTTGCAATAATGATGGTTTTTTCTTAGGAAATTTAGGTGTTTTACCTTTTGCAGTTCCTAATTCTTTTTGTTGCTGTTTTTTGATTTTTGAATTAGCCATAGGTTGCTTTTTATGCTTTGGTTCTAATTCATTAATTTCTTTGATATTGTTCTTTTGTAAAATCTTCTTATCTTTATCCATCGTATAATCATACTCCTTTTTGATAATTAATGACCCACTGTTTACCAAAATTATTTGATTAATAAACAGTGGGCCATATCATGCAGGAATGGAACTAAAATTAGAGAATCGAACAAGTAATAAAATCTTTACCAGTATATTTCTTTGACGGTAATTTGTATGCCGTAATTCCCCAACTTTCAGCTTCTCCTTCCATTTCATCTTTTATGTCTCGATATGATGTCCAAAAACTTTCCGAACCTGTAACAAATTTTTGACCGTCTTTGTCGAATACTACGTAATTTACATAATCGGGATTATCCGATTTTTCGTTGTGGATATCCAGAATTGCATATCCTTCTGGATAGATAACAATTTTCTTATCTTCTGTTATCGCTTCATCAAGCTTAATTGCTTCGCCTAAATCTTTCATTGCTATGCGCTCACGTGCAGTTAAATCTTTTGAACATTCCCTAATTGATACTTTGTAACCTTCCATTTCATTTTCTCCTTTTCTTATTTGTATTAGTTTTTATTCTCATTTTAGTATTTGCTTTGATGCCAATAATATGTAATTTATTAGTCCTCTTTCTTTGTCCTTGGAGGAAGGACCTTAGCATTTTTGATAAAGTCATCCTCTGTCATACCGTACAGCGTTTCAATGTTTTGTGCATCAACAACATGGACCGCCTTCTGGTTTTCATTGTTGATAGCGTTGGAAACTGCTTTCATTAAGGTTTTTTCGTCCTTAAAGGTCCCAGCTAATGTAAGCGATTTGTTAAATGGCTCTGCCTTAACAATATCAAGGCATAAAACATTAACCTTTGTTGTAATAATAGTACGTGTAACCATTGCTTCTTTTGCCATAATACTATACCTCTTTTCATTTGTTTAATCTCGTTCAAAAATGAACGGAAACCTTGCAAAGGAATTGAACCTTTTAAATTTGCCACAAGCCGTTATGATAAGCAAGGTTAATAAAATGTAAGCTTTTTAATTTCAAGCTGATTATCCATAAGTAAATTTGGAATTTCTGACTTTATAGTTACAGGTGTGGTAAAAACAACCTTCATATTTATGTCAGAAAAATTATAAATTACAGTCGTTTTATCAATCGTCTGTATTTTATCAATATTTCCAAGAGATAAAAATTGAAAAAACATAGTGTTTAGCAATTGCCCGCCTCCCTTTTATGACATATAATAATGTTTTTTCTTTTTATTATACCATAATATGACATAAAAGGGATGGACAAATTGTAAACATTTTATGAACAAATTGTGAACAAAATCAAAGATTTTTAAGATAAAGTGAAAAAATGTAACGCTTATAACAGTCTAAACAATAGTCAGCTATTTTGTCTGTAGTAAGTCCGTCTGATAAACAAACTGATATGTTGTTATAGTAATAGTTCCATCTAATTTCTTTGTAATCAATACGGATGTATAATACGTCATAATCAGAGACATAAACGGATACGCTACCATTAACTATTTTTTCCATCTTTTCTTTTAATACTCTTATTACATAAGGTATCATGCTTTTTCCTCCTTTGTTAAAAGATAAGGCAGTTTTGATGTTATCGCTACTGCCTTATTCTTTTTTGATTATTCCGCCTTTGTCCCTCTAGGCGGTAATATATCAGCAAGTTCAACGAATTTTTCCTCTGTCATTCCATACAGCGTTTCAATTTCATTAGCTCCTGTAATGTGTACAGCTTTTAAGTCATCTGTTTCAATTTGCTCTTTTACCTTTTTTAGCATAATTTCATCAGACGGTACAGCGCCAAGGATTGTTACTGTTTTTGTCTCTACCTTTACATCCTTTACATTCATACATAATACAGTTACCTCCGTTGTAATAATCGTACGTGTTACCATAGTTACTCTTGCCATAATCTTATTCTCCTTTTTATTATTTTTGTTTTTTAGTTCAAAGCACTTCCCGGACTTGAACCGGGTGTATGCCTATCATAAAGTGCTGTTAACTATTTTACATAAGGTTCGAACGAATTTATTTTCATCGACGTTTCAAATTTCCATTCGATTTTAAATAAGTTATCATCAATATTTAAAATAGAATCTACAGTAGTACAGTTTGCACTGTCATGATGATATATCAAATTTGATAAACTTTCAATTTTAATTGCCAGTATATCGTTATCATCTTCTAAAACGGCATTAATCAGATTAAGCTTTCTAAAAAAATCGCGATACCACAAATTAAAATTAGTATGTACATTCATTGGTGTAATTACTGGAAGATAAACATCTGTATCTTTTTCAAGCATATCATTATAATAATTTGCTATTTCTGACTTCTGTTCCTGTTCTAATTTATTTTTCTCCTCTGTTAACAAATTAATCATTTTATCAATATCATTTTTTCTCATTTTATTTCTCCCTTCTAATATAATTATTTCTCCCTTCTAATATAATTATTTCTACTGTCATAAATTGAAACATAATCACGATTATAAACTACTGCGCCTGTTATACATCCGTTATTGATATCAATTTTCATGTTAACATGCTTACATGTTTCTGCTAATTCAGTGAGTGAGATTAAGTTCAAAGCATTGGCTTTTTCTGGTAAGTAAATTGATGTAATAATCATTTGTAAAACTCCCTTCTTGATTTAAGATATTATAAAAATACTACTAACATTTCCTACTACTTCTTTCATACAATAAATTTTAGTGCCATATCTTATTGCACGTATCCGTATATCATAAGTATTCTGATTGTCATAAATTACTGTTCCATATCGCAGTAATTCTTTTCTCGTTTCATCAAGTAAAGTATCAATATTTTTTTCCAATTTCATCACCCTCTTTCATATTAAATTTGAATCCGCTGTCCGGGAATCGAACCCGGACAAAAACTCACCATAGCGGAATATTAATTAAATTATAATTACTGCTAATACATTATCTTTTAATATTTTTTTACCTGTTTCAAAAAATAAATAATATTTAGATAAATGCTCAATTTTTCCGGCATACATTTCTACAGTCCTTATATTATACTTAAATCTAGCATTACCTAAATTTTCTGATGCCGTATAGCACAAAGATATTTGCTTACCTATCAGACCTTCATATTCAACGTTAGTTATTTCTCCTGTAAAATCCTGTAATAATTTTGCTAATGTTTGATTAAAAAATTTTTTGCACTTTCTTGTGTAAGATGCAGGCATAGTGTCAAGTGTTGCATTCTTTGCCTCTTTTTCAAACTTTGTGAAACCAGTAATAGTTAAATTCTTCATTTTAATTTCCTCACTTTCGTATTTTATTTTTTAGAAAATGCACTTCCCGGACTTGAACCGGGTGTATGCCTGTCATAAAGTGCTTGGAGTTATTAAATAATTTTATGTGACATTTCAGAATACTCCTTAATTCCAATCAATTCAGATGATAACATAGAAGATAATATCCCTTCCGCAATTCCGTTGTAAAAAGCACTAATTAATTTACAATCTCCAGTCCTGTATTCATTATAATTTTTTACTGCCTGTTCAAATAAAATCATGTTCTTTTCCTTCATATCTTTCATTGTCATTTT
>CALDJN010000152.1 GCA_937901695.1 uncultured Anaerocolumna sp. | reverse complement strand
CGATTCAAAAGTTTATCCTTTTTCATTATCGTTCCGGCATTATAAAAACAAACCTGAGGTAGAGAGTCTTTTAACATCTGTTCTTTAAACTTTCTCAACAATTTTTCATAAGTTTCTATTCCATAATCATAGAAATTTACTCCAATTTCTCTAAGATATATTTGCCTCTTATTTATGTATTCTATTGTAATAGTACCAGGAGGGGGTGAATTTAAATATCTATCATAACAGTCAATGGTCCTATTTATTGCTTTTTTCTTATATTGCAGTTCTTTGATTTGATTATTGATTTTATCTTTTTGTTTTTCCAATATGCTTTTAAAGAATTCAATATTATTTTGCTTCATATGCAGCTTAATCTCTTTAAGTGGCATACCTAATTCTTTCATATATTGAATCATATCCAAGTGTGCACTTTGTTTTACATCATAATAGCGATACCCATTATTTTCATCTACCATCTCAGGCTTCAATAAATCAAGCCGATCATATAAACGCAAAGTCTGTTCTGAAACATGATTCAATTTTGCCATTTTACCTATGGATAAACGCTCCATTATTACACATCCTTTACATAAAACTTTATATTAAGTATAAAGTAATGGTTACCATGCAATCAAAGAATATTCCTTATAAAAATTATATCATTTGCATTACCTTTGTCAATCAATGTAACATAATTATTACAAAGTAAATCAGAATCCGATATTTCTTTCATTCTAAAGTTTCCTACATTAACAATCAAAAGGACTAAATCCTATAAATGATATAGCTTCTTGTATATACAGTTTTATTTAACTATATATTACAAGAAGCTTCTTAAATTTAGGATGCAGTCCTTTTTTAATCTGCTTGCTCTAATTCTCCTTGCAACCATATCCATAGTTACTGCCAATGGTATAAATATGAAAGCTTACGTATAACGTGCCATCATAATTAAAGAATTTTGTTCTAACATTATCTATATCTTATAATTAATTTAGTAAATTAACCATCTCAATTGCAGTTACCGCAGCATCATATCCTTTGTTTCCAGCTTTCGTGCCCGCTCTTTCTATTGCTTGCTCAATAGAATCCGTTGTTAAAACACCAAATATAACAGGTACCTCTGTTTGTAAGCCTACATTGGCAATTCCCTTGGAGACTTCATTGGCAACATAATCAAAATGTGGAGTTGAACCACGAATGACAGCACCAACGCATATAACTGCATCATAACGACCTGTCTTTACCATTTTCTTTGCTGCTAAAGGTATTTCAAAGGCTCCCGGTACCCAGGCTATTTCAATATTCTCTTCTGCTGCACCATGTCTATAAAGGGCATCTAGTGCTCCTGATACCAGTTTAGAACCGATAAATTCATTAAATCTTCCTGCTACAATTCCAAATTTTAATCCTTGCGCTATTAATTTTCCTTCAAATGTTTTCAATTTATTGCTCCTCCTTAAATTTTAACATATGCCCCATTTTTGCTTTTTTGGTACGCAGATAAAACTCATTTCTCTCATTATGATTCATCTCAATGGGAACTCTTTCTACAATTTCTATGCCATACCCTGATAGACCTATTAACTTTTTAGGATTATTCGTCATAAGTTTTACTTTTTTAGCTCCTAAATCTGCAAGTATCTGGGCACCGATTCCGTAATCCCTCATATCTTCCGGAAACCCAAGAGCTAAATTAGCTTCTACCGTATCCAATCCATGATCTTGCAGTTCATAAGCCTTTAGTTTATTAATTAATCCAATTCCTCTTCCTTCCTGACGCATGTACAGGAGGATTCCTCTTCCTTCCTGGTCAATTTTCTTCATAGCTGCTGCAAATTGTTCACCGCAATCACATCGTAATGAACCAAAAGCATCACCGGTTAGGCATTCAGAATGAACTCTCACCAGTACAGGATTACCATCTGCAACATCACCTTTTACCAAAGCTACATGATGTTCATTACTTATGGTACTTTCATAACCTATTATTTTAAAATCCCCATATTTCGTAGGCATACTTGCCACTGCTGCTTTTTTAATATATTTTTCTCTCTTATGACGATATGCAATTAAATCTGCAATGGTTATTATTTTTAAATCATGTTTTTTACAAAATTCTATTAGTTGCGGTGTTCTTGCCATTGACCCATCTTCATTCATAATCTCACATATGACACCAGCGGGATACAAACCAGCTAAACGTGCCAAGTCAACAGCAGCCTCTGTATGTCCGGTACGTTTTAGTACTCCACCTTCTTTAGCCGCCAGCGGGAATATATGTCCCGGTTTATGAAAATCTTCCTCTTTTGCAGATGAATCAAGTACCCTTTGAATCGTTGCAGCTCTCTCATATGCAGATATTCCGGTTGTCGTTTCTTTAGCATCTATAGACACGGTAAATGCTGTTTCATGAGCATCTGTGTTATGTTCCACCATGGAAGGAATACCTAGTTCCTTCAATCTGTCTTGCGTAATAGGCATACAGATTAAGCCTCTACCATACATTGCCATAAAATTAATAGCTTCCGGTGTTACCTTTTCTGCTGCCATTAAAAGATCCCCTTCATTTTCTCTATCTTCATCGTCAATAACTACAATCATTCTCCCTCTCTTTATATCCTCTAAGGCTTCTTCTATGGTATTAAATTCTGACATAACTTAACCTCCTTTATGTTAAGAATCCATTCTCACTTAAATAATCCAGATCAATTACTTTTTTTTCTTCCTTTGTTTCCATTGGCTTTAACAACTTTTCAATGTATTTTCCAACCATATCACATTCTAAATTCACCATATCGCCAACTTTTTTCTTAAATAATGTAGTTACCTCTCTTGTATGTGGGATGACAGACACTTTTAGAGTCTTATCATCTACATAAGCTACCGTAAGACTGATCCCGTCTATAGCTATAGAACCTTTCAATATAATATATTTGAGCAACTCGTACGGAGCTGATATGGTAACCCATATCGCATTATCTTCTTTACCAATATCAGTAATAATCCCTGTCCCATCAATGTGCCCGCTTACTATATGTCCGCCTAATCGATCACCTACTCTTAAAGCTCTTTCCAGATTCACTTCATCACCAGGATTTAACTGGGATAAACTACTTTTCCTCATAGTTTCTGCCATAACATCAACTACAAAAGCACTGGGAGAATATTCTGTTACTGTAAGGCAGACACCATTGGTACTAATACTGTCTCCTATCTTTATATCTTGTAAAACCTTACTGGCATTTATATTAATCTTTGCAGATTTGGTAGATTTTATTATGGCATGAACTTTTCCGATTTCTTCAATAATCCCAGTAAACAAGTCTTCTCACTCCCTATACAATATATTTAGATTATTCAAGGTAACCTATCATCCTTATTAATTAAATAGTAATTCTTTCTTATATATCCTTCCAACATGATGTCATTTCCAAATTTCTTAATATTAATGGAATCTAGCATAACAGCATCCTTCATAAATTCAAATCCTGCTCCACCTACTGGCGTTTTAGCTGTATTTCCACCAATGATTTTAGGTGCAATAAACATATTCACTTTATCAACAATGCCGGCTTCTATGGCGGAAAAATTTATTTCACTTCCTCCTTCTATCAATACACTATCTATCCCCTTTTCACCTAAAGTTTTCATCAGAGAATTTAAATCTACCTTATCTTGCTTTACAGGTGTTATCAATACATCTGCACCCAATTCTTTAAGATTGTTCAGCTTTTCTTCTGTAGCTAATTTAGTTGTAGCAATTATGGTTCTTACACTTGATTTCCCATTTAGAACATTAGCTTCTAGTGGAATTCTTCCTTGTGTATCTAAAATAATTCGAATCGAGTCCTTTCCTTGGATATCTTCTAATCGGGTAGTTAAACAGGGATTATCTTGTAATACGGTACCAATTCCAACCATAATAGCTGAAACCTTATGTCGTAATTGATGTACATATTTTCTAGATTCTTCGTTGGTAACCCATTTCGAATCGCCTGTTTTTGTGGCTATTTTACCGTCTAAA
>CALDJN010000151.1 GCA_937901695.1 uncultured Anaerocolumna sp. | reverse complement strand
CTTCTATGGTACCTTTGGTAATAAGCTTCATTACATGCACTGATTTCACTTGCCCAATACGGTAAGCTCTGTCGGTTGCCTGGTCTTCTACTGCTGGATTCCACCATGGATCATAATGAATTACAGTGTCTGCACCTGTTAAGTTGAGTCCGGTTCCGCCAGCCTTTAGAGAAATTAAGAATACTTTACCTTCCCCTTGGTTGAAGCGTTTTACATAGTCGTTTCGATCTTGTACTTTCGTTGAGCCGGCAAGATAAAAGCAGCCAACATTTTCCTTCTTTAATTCTGCTTCAATAATAGAAAGCATGGAAGTAAATTGAGAAAATACAAGTATTCGATGGTCATTAGCAATGGCATCGGATATGATTTCCATTAATAATTCCAGTTTTCCACTTCCTCCGGTGTAATTATCTATAAAAGTACTTGGGTGACAGCATATTTGACGAAGTCTGGTTAAGGCGGCAAGTATTTTCATCTTACTCTTTTCAAAACCATTTTCTTTGATTTCGGTATTGATTTCACCTTTAATATTTTCCATAAAGGATACATATATCTTCTTCTGTTCCTCTACCATATCCGTATGCATCTTCTCTTCTACTTTTTCAGGAAGTTCGTGTAATACATCTTTTTTCATTCTTCGAAGTATGAAAGGCGTAATGCGTCTATTTAAATCTACTAACTTACCTTCTTCTTCTTTCATGATAGGCTTTTCATATATATTTACGAACTTGCTATGGCTGAACAGGTAATTTGGCATGATAAAATCAAAGATGGACCATAATTCGGACAAGGAATTCTCAATTGGTGTACCTGTTAGGGCAAATTTATGCTGTGCCTTTATTAACTTAACGGATTTTGCATTAAGTGAATCGGCATTCTTAATATACTGTGCCTCATCAATAAATACGGTATGAAACTGTATTTGCTCATATAACTCAATATCTCTTCGTATCAGAGGATAGGAAGTAATGATAATATCTGCTTTTCTATCCGATTCAATCAGTTCTTGTCTTTCTTTTGGCGAACCAGTAATCACTTCCGTTGTTAAATATGGTGCAAAATTGTCGACCTCATCTTGCAGTTGTATATAAGTGAAGATGGACAAACAATTAAAAATCTCGCTTGACTGGATGCATTCTCATCCGTGCCTCTTACTGTACTTACTATTTTATTCGATTTTTTCTTTTTTACATCATTGCTTTTTTCCTTAGAATCCTCAATAATAGAAGCCATATACACAATCGACTGCAGCGTCTTACCAAGACCCATGTCATCAGCAAGAATTCCGCCAAGGCCATTATCGGCTAACGTCCTAAGCCACTTATATCCTATTACCTGATAAGGGCGAAGGGTAGCTTCGATTCCGTTAGGTATCAAGTATTGCGTAGCGCTGGGATTAAGGATACTATCTACCAAAGCGAAAAAATCTTCATTCTTTTCTACTTCCAGATTCAATTCTGAAAATGCATTATTTAAATACACAGCCGCATTCTTAGATACCTCTATTTTTTCCTTATCTAACTCTTTACCCGATACATTTAGATTATTTAAGATATCCCATACATTTTTAATGCTTTCATCTTCCAGATTAATAAAGCTACCATTCTTTAAGCGATAATACTTTTTCTTCATGCGATAAGATTTAAATAAATTTTGTAATTCATCTTTTGGAACTTCTTCGTAATTTAGATCCATTTCTAATAAATCAACACCTGTACTAACACTAAGTCCAGCTTTAAAGCTTCCCGGAGATTTAATATTAATCTTTTTAAAGTCATCGGAATAATATAATTCACATTCCTTTGCCAGGTCATGAATGGAATTTGTTAAAAACTCGTATATGTCATCTTCATTTCTCATAATAAAGCTATGAGATTTTGGCACAAAGCCTAACTTTTCAAGATATTCCAGATAATAGTCTTCCTTCATGGGCTGCCTGACTATAATAAAATTAGCAGCGGAAGGATTATCAAAAGCGTTAAATTCATGCTCACCATATTTAAATTTTAATTCCGCACGAATATGATTTTTAGCTCTATCTAAATATACAATAGGCTCTAAATTCTCGGTAATAAATCGATCCTGCAACTCCTCTGGTACAGTTAATTCCATAATTTCACTTATTTTAGGAAGCACCACTTCAAGAAATTTATTTTTATGAACTCCTTTAAACACCAATGGCTCTCGATTACCACCCAGATTGTTGAAAAAAGGAACATAATTATGAGTAAAACGTTTATTGGGCTTAAAGATACATCCGTTAAAATACAATAATTCCCCAGTATCTGTAAGAGGAATAACATGATAATTGCCGTTGTAATCCATTACTATACCGTCTTCAATCATAGAAAGATTGTATTTGATATTTGGATTAGACGCTGAATATATAACATTCTCATACTCTTTTCCATAAAGCTCTAACCGAAATTTATTATCCCCTAATATATTTAATAACCTTAAAAGCATATTTTTGGTTAAAATAATTTGAGACCTGTTAAATAACTTTGGAAATGCCATTTTATCCACAGCTTCCTGAATCTCAAGTATTTCCAAAAAGTAATCCAGTATCTTATTAGACTGCTTATCAAATTTACTCTCACCATGAACAAACTTAAATTCTTTTCCAAGGACAATATTTTCTTTACCATACATATCAAGCAAAAACTTCTTTATGGATTGTATCTTATAAAGCCTACTGTTGCCAACACGAATAGAGGCAAATGCATTTCCTTCTTTCCCTCTAAGTAGACTTGGTATCGTTATAGTTACTTCCATATGATAGGTTTCCCCTTGAACCATGCTAATTTCTTCATTACTAAAATACTCGATAATCTGATATATTTTCTTCTCCTCCGGATTGTCCGGTTCTTTTAATAAGGAGCGTTCCACATAATTTAGTACAAAAAGAAGTGCCGTCACAACATGTTTGCAAGCACCATTTTCTTTCAGATGTTCCGAGCAATTACAACTATGTTCAAAAGAACCATCCTCGAACACTTTAATGGTTACATTATAATTAAAATTATCCTTAACCGTAATGCGGTATTGCTGCTTGCTGTTGGACCAGGTAGCATTCACTACGTGATTATTCTTGTAATCCTGCAGCCCTCTAGAATAAACCACATCACTGGAAGCAATATTTCGAATTCCAATTCTGGATAATTGTATCATTCAATTTCTCCTTTTACATCTTATTCAATCCTATTATTATACCACATTTTATAAAATAAAGTAGTATTTCTTCAGATAAATTA
>CALDJN010000150.1 GCA_937901695.1 uncultured Anaerocolumna sp. | reverse complement strand
ACAAAGGCAATTTTTTGTCCCGGTTCAATTACAAAACTTACATCCTTTAGAATCCAGTTTTCTCCTTCATAAGCAAACCACACATGATCAAATTCAATAAGTCCCTTGATCTTAGGTAGCACAGTTGGTTTCTCTGGATTTACAATCAATGGATTTTCATCTAATATAACAAATATTTTCTCAGCAGAAGCCATGGCAGACTGCATCGTTCCTAATTGTTCTGCCAGATCCTGAATAGGTTCAAAAAAGGAACCTATATACTGAATGAAGATATACAAAGTACCCATGGTAATGGTGCCTTTTAGTACTGAATCTCCTCCTACCCCAATGATAATAACCAGTGAAATGACAGAAAGCATATAGATAGATGGGCGAAAGATTGCAAATACCATCATTTCTTTATAGTTGGCGCGAAACAAATCCTTGCTCTTATATTCGAATTCTTTGTATTTTTCCTGCTCTCTTGCAAAGATTTGAATCAGCTTCATTCCAGTAATATGCTCTGATAAGTAAGTATTTATTGCAGTTAATTTTGTTCTTGCCACACGGTAGGTTGCTCTGGATATGGATTTAAATAATATGGTCAATCCAATAATAAAGGGTAATAAAACAAATGAGTAAATTGACATTTTCAAATCGATTGATAACATGACCACTGCAATGCCAATTATTTTAATGATATTCTTAAATAATTTAACAAGTATATTTGCAAACATTTCATTTAAAGCTTCTACGTCATTGGTAATCCTTGTTACTATTTTACCTACTGGTGTTGTATCAAAGAATCGCAGCGACAATTTATGTACGTGTTCAAATACTTCCTGTCTAATATTATATATAATGGTTTGACCTGTGTTTTGAAGTATCCAGGTTTGAAGAAAATTACATATAAAACTTAATATTAATACGATGAAATATAATAGAGCAACTTTTTCCACTCCCTGAAAATTTTTAGTTACAATATATTCATCTATGGCATATCCAACTAAGATGGGACGCAAAAGTTCCAAACCGGTAATGCAAAGAACTAATAGGAAAGCAAATGCCATCCAATTCCAGTAAGGTTTTGCATATGCCAAAAGGCGTTTTAAAACACTGCCTCCCAGAGATTTTTCATAATCTATTTCTCTTCTGTTTGCCATAATAATTATACCAATGCCTTTCTTCACAAAAAGTCTGCAATTTCAAAATGGATATTCCCAATCCCCTTGCAGAATCAGGAGACTTCCCTAATAAGGTTACACTGCTTCCAGTTGTTTTTCTAATTGTTGTTTTTCATACATATCTGCATAAATGCCTTGCAATTTAAGAAGTTCTTCATGAGTACCATATTCAGCCATTTCACCAGCATCTAAGACTAGAATGTTATCTGCATTCTGAATGGTAGATATTCGATGTGCAATGATGATAGTGGTTTTTCCTTGCCTGTTTTTCTTTAGATTTTCTAAAATCATCTCTTCCGTATTGGTATCAACAGCAGATAAAGAATCATCCAGAATAAGTATAGGCGCAGCTTTCATAAAAGCTCTTGCTATAGAACTTCTTTGTTTTTGCCCACCGGATAAAGTTACGCCTCTTTCTCCCACCATAGTTTCATATTTTAAAGGAAAGCTCATGATATTGTCGTGAATACACGCTTCTCTTGCCGCCTGCTCTACCATATCCAGGTCATCAGTAATGGTTCCAAAGGCAATGTTATTACGTAATGTATCGGAGAATAAGAAATTGTCCTGTGGAACATAAGCAATATTCTCTCTTAGGGTTTTTAAAGGTATCTCCCTTATGTCATTGCCATCCAGTGTAATTTGTCCCGGTTCCACATTATACATTCGAAGCAAAAGATTTGCCATAGTCGTTTTGCCGCTTCCCGTTCTGCCAAGGATTGCTAGGGAAGAGCCTTTTTCTATATGAGCTGAAATATGATTTAACACATTTGATGTATCTGGAGAGTACCTAAAACATAAATCATTGATATTAATATCTCCTTCCAAATGTTTAATACTCTTTACTGCAGTTTCATCAAATATTTCTGGTTTTTCATCAAATATGTTCTGAATCCTTTTTAATGAGGCAAAGCCTTGAGAGAAGAATGTAATGCTGTCACCTGCTGCAATCATAGGCCATACTAACATATTGACATATTGATTAAATGCGATAAAACGACCTAAGGTAATATCCCCTTTTATGGTTAGGTATCCGCCATACAACAGAGTAATTACACTGGAGAAACCAATGATAAAGTCAAGGGACGGCATGACTATTGCCTGCAGCTTCACTATACCCATATTTTTATCTTTGTTTTCCATATTGGCTTTTGCAAAGGATTTTAGTTCTTTTCTTTCTTGCACAAAGGCTTTAATGACACGGATACCAGAGATGCTCTCTTGCACCTGATCTGTCAAATCAGAGAACGCTTCCTGTTTTGCTGCAAATCTTTTTTCAACTGCCTTTCCATAATACACACCTCCAGCCGCTATAAACAAAAGGGGAATTACTGAAAGAACCGTTAATCGAAAATCCACATATAGAATCATCTTAATTAAGACCATTATTGTCATTATAACAGCATCAAAGGCAGTAATAACTGCAGGTCCTATAGACATACGAACTGCATTCAAATCATTGGTAAAATGGGACATTAAATCGCCAGTTTTGTTTTTATTATAGTAACTCATCGATAGCTTTTCCAAATGGGCAAATAAATCATTTCTGATTTCACACTCTATTGCTCGGGAGGAACCAAATATAAAATAACGCCAAAGATATCTCCCAATTGCCAGTATTCCTCCCACTAACAGTATTTTACCAATACCCAGGAGAACTCCATTCATGTCCATAGTGTGACTTTCCAGCCCATCCGTAATTTCACCTGTAAATTGAGGTATGTATAAATGCATAAAATCCACTATAAATAAAGTAATAATACCAAATAGGTATTTCCATTTATATTTATATAAATATCTTAAAAGTATATTTTTCTCTTTCATAATTACAGCCTTGCTCCTTTCAAAGTCTGGAGGCTTTGTGCAGAACACAAATCACCGGTAAGGGGTTGTTGCAAAATGGAAATGGCATTCTGTGCAAACCTTATCATTCTGAGCGAATTTTATCATCTTAAGCAAACCTTGCCCTGAGCAAATTTCATCATTCTGAGCAAATTCAGCCACCCTAGGAAAACTTTGTCATTCTGAGAGCAAATTCAGCAAAGCTGAATTATAAGCTCGAAGAATCTCCCTGCCAAGGCGAGAGTTTTCCCTGATGAGGTTAAAATGAGATTCTTCGCCTGTGGCTCAGAATGACAGTTTTGCAACAGCCCTTTGACTCAATCGTATTTCTTTATTATGTATGATAGCTGTATATTTTTCAATGATAATTTTAAATTATGTATACTGTTTATTAATACAATGATAATCCTAGATTATGTATACTGTTTATTACCTCAATGATAATTCTAGATTATGTATACTGTTTATTACCTCAATGATAATTTTAAATTATGTATACTGTTTATTAGCCCAATGATATATAATAGGAATAACTGATATATAAAGAAGTTTTCCAAGGAAAGGAGTCCTATGAAAATATTAGTAGATGCTGATGCCTGTCCGGTAAAGCGTATTATTGAAAAAATTGCAAGTGAGTTAAAAATTCCTGTTATTATGGTAATCGATACAAGCCATATACTTCAATCGGATTATAGTGAAATCATACAGGTTAGCAAAGCCCCTGAAGCTGTTGATATTGCCTTAATTAATCGTACTATTGCCGGAGATATAGTAGTAACCCAGGATTATGGAGTAGCTTCCATGGCCCTTGGGAAAAAGGCTTATGCCATAAATCAAAATGGCAGATATTATACGGAGGACAATATTGATAGGCTTATGTTTGAAAGGCATCTTGCAAAAAAGCAAAGAAGAGCCGGTAATAAAACCAGCTCTATTAAAAAGCGAACAAAAGAAAATGATTCCCATTTTGAAGAATCATTTTTACAACTATGTTTAAAATTAAAAGGTAATCCCTCATAAAGCTTTAGCTTTCTTTGAAGTTAAACTATGGTTTCTAACAGCTTTTTGCTGTAAGGATGATTGGGTTGTTTAAATAATTTATCAATGGCTGCTGTCTCAACAATTTCACCTTGATACATAACGCAAACCCGGTCACACATTTGATATATAACATTTAAATCGTGAGAAATAAAAAGATAGGACAAATCATGTTCTGCTCTTAGTTTTTTTAACAGTTCCAGTATCTGGGCTTGTACTGTGACATCAAGAGCCGAAACTGGTTCATCTAAAACAATAAACTTGGGATTCTGAATTAGAGCGGTACCAATGGCTACTCTTTGTCTTTGACCACCACTTAGCTGAGATAAATAACGGTCTTTGTATTTTTCTTCCAAATCCACTTCTTTTAATATTTGCAATACTTTTTCTTTTCTTTCTGCTTTGGTATAACCACCAACAAGCTTTAATGGTTCCTCTAAAATCCAGCTTACTTTTTTTGCAGGATTTAAACTGCCATAAGGATCCTGGAAAACCATTTGTGGCTTAATATCCTTAAATTTAATTTCGCCTGATACATCTTTTACAAGACCTGTAATTGCTTTAGCCAAAGTCGACTTTCCACTTCCACTTTCACCAACAATGCCAAGAATTTCTCCATGCTTTACGGATAAGGAAACTTTGTTTAACACTTTCTTAAGCTTTCTTTTTGAGAAGATTTTTTTCGTATTTTCTCCATAAAATACATCTAAATCTTTTACCTCTAATATGGTATTTTCATCATCTGAATTCTGTAAAACTTTAGATTCTGCATTCTTTTTATCTACTATTTCAGATTTCTTGTTATCTTCAATTTCTGATTTCCTGTTGCCTTCAACTTTAGAATTTCTGTCATTTTCAATTTCAGATTTCTCGCTATCTTCAATTTCAGGATTCCTATCACTTTCAATTACTAACTTCTTGTTAAATTCATCATTTACAATTATTTTGTCTCTGGTAGGCATGGCAGCCAGCAATTTCTTCGTGTAATCTTTGCCAGGGTTTGAGAATATATCCTCAACCAAACCTTGCTCCACAATCTTTCCACCCTCCATGACCAAAGCCTTTTTACAAATACTTTTTATAACACCTAGGTCATGGGATATTAGAATAACGGAAGTACCATAATCTTTATTTAATTTCTTTATTAATTTTAATATCTTAGCCTGAATGGTAACATCCAGTGCCGTAGTCGGCTCATCTGCAATCAGTACTTTAGGATTGCAAATCATTGCCATGGCAATCATTACCCTTTGGCGCATACCGCCAGATAGTTGGTGAGGGTATTTATGATATAATAATTCCACTTCCTTTAAGCCTGCTTCCTGCAAAGCCTCTAGTATACGGTTTTTGCGTTCACTGGAGTGTAACCCTGGCTCATGTAACAGAAGCATTTCTTCAACCTGGTGACCAATTGTAATGACAGGATTGAGAGAGGTCATGGGTTCCTGGAATATCATAGATATCATACTCCCATTTATTTTTCTAAGCTCTTCCTGCTTTAACTTTAATAGATCCTTATGGTCAAAAAGAATACTTCCTTCTAAAACTTCAGCATCACGTGACAATAATCCCATAATAGCTAGTGCCGTCATAGTTTTGCCAGAGCCTGATTCTCCAACAATCCCTAGTATTTCGCCTTCCTCTAATTCAAAAGATATCTTATCCACTACCTTATTCGTATTGCCTTTATGATTAAAACCAATGGTTACGTCTTCAACTTTAATTATTGGATGATTTACCATAACTTCCTACCTTTCGTTTATCAGGCTAATTCCTATCACGGTTAAAACAATCATAATCCCTGGAAATATAGCACACCAAGGGGACATAAACATATAGGACCCTGCTTCTGCTAACATTCTTCCCAGGCTAGGGTCCGGGGGCTGAACACCTAATTGTAAATAGCTCATACCTGCTTCTGCTATAACTGCATTATTAAATCCAATGGTAATAGTAGATAATAAAATAGCTTTCGTATTGGGCAGAATATGGACAAACATAATTCGCAAATCACTAGCGCCCATTAACTTTGCATTTTTTACAAAATCTCTCTCTTTTAGTGTAATGTACTCACTTCGAATCACTCTTGCAAAGCTTGGTATAAATATAATTCCCAAAGCTACGATTATATTATATTTGCCAGGACCTATTAAACTTACTACAATAAGTGCCAGTAAGATGCTTGGAAAAGAAGCCAGTCCATCGTTAATACGCATTAAGATTTCATCTAACCAGCCTCCATAGTAACCGGTAAAAGCTCCCAATAGGGTTCCAAAAGATGCACCAATAGCAACCGTTGACAAAGCTACAAAAAAGGTTGTTCTTCCGCCCTCCATAACTCGGCTTAATACATCTCGTCCAAAATTATCTGTGCCAAATGGATGAGAAAGGCTGGGTGCCATATTCTTTGCAGTTACATCCATTCCATTGGGATCGTATGGGGTGTAAAACAGCCCTACTATAATAAAGAGAAGCACAAAACTAATAATAGCGATTCCTATTATAAAGTTTAAGTTATTTGTTTTTGTTTTCTTCACTTATTTGCTCCTTACATTATTTCACTCTCACACGTGGATCAATCCACTGATATAGCACGTCAACAATAAAATTTATAACAACAATAATAGCTGCAATATATAAAACTATGATTTGCACAACTGCATAATCACGATTGGAAATTGCCATAACCAAAAGCCTTCCTAAACCCGGTAAGCTAAAGACCTGTTCAATCATAATACTTCCCGCTAACGTTTCGGCAATAATCATAGCAATAAATGTAAGCACAGGAATAAATGCATTCTTTAACACATGCCTGTAAAGAATTGCATTTTCTAAATTGCCTTTGCTTCTGGCTGTTCTTACATAATCCATTTGCAGCTGCCTGATAATAGAACTTCTTAAAAACTTTAAAACCATAGCAGCTTTCGGTATGGCATTAGCCAATGCCGGATATATCATATATCCTAGAAATAAAGCAAAGTTCTCCTTAGGATCAACATATCTTCCGGGAGTAAACCATTTTAATATAAATCCAAATATTATTGTTATAATAATTCCAAGGAAGAAAGGTGGGATTCCCATTCCTGTATGGGTAAAGAAAGATATGATTCTGTCTAATGCCCCGCCTTCCTTCTTAGCTGCAATGATTCCAAGAGGGATGGATAGAATGACAATGAATAGAATCGATAATACCGCCAGCCAAATGGTTACCGGCATTCTTTCTAATATAAGTGAACTTACAGGTACACCATACTGGCTAGAGGTACCAAAGTCACCAGTAAATACATTGCCCAGCCATTTCACATAACGAACCATAACATTTTCATTCAAATTCATGGTTTCTCGCAAAGCTTCTACATTTTCTTTTGTTGCATTGATGCCTAACTGGGTAGTGGCACTATCTCCTGGAATTACTTGAAATGCTATAAAAGTGAAAAAGGAAACCATTATTAGCGTTATGACTAAAGTAAGGATTTTCTTTAGCGTATATCCCATAAACCCTTTTCCTCCTTTTATATGTGTGTTATTCTTATCATTTTTACTCTTATCATAGAGAAAGAATACTTCTATTTCGTCACATGATTTTTTATGTATTATAATATAGTAGTAATTTCCCCTTGCTATGAGGGTATCATACAAGGCTGTTGCAAAACTGTCATTCTGAGCCCAAAGGGCGAAGAATCCCTTTGCTACGAGGAAATCCATAGCAAGGCTGCCACAAAACTGTCATTCCGAGCCCAAAGGGCGAAGAATCCCTTTGCTACGAGGAAATCCATAGCAAGTCTGCCACAAAACTGTCATTCTGAGCCCAAAGGGCGAAGAATCCCTTTGCTACGAGGAAATCCATAGCAAGGCTGCCACAAAACTGTCATTCCGAGCCCAAAGGGCGAAGAATCCCATTTTAAAGTGAGATTCTTCGCCTTTCAGGCTCAGAATGACATGCTTTCATAGCAATGACACGTTTTCATAGAAATGAAATTCTTCGCAAATTCAACTTCGTTGAATTTTTACTCAGCAATGACACGTTTTCATAGCAATGACATCAACGCAACATTTATTCAGTGTAATACACACTTGCCATATCTAATGCAAAGACAGGATAGAAGGTATATCCATCTAATTTTTTATTTACTGCTACTAAAAGTGCAGGGTCCTGTATATAAACGGCGGCTGCATCTTCTGCTAAGATAGTTTGTAATTCTTTATACAATACTATTTTTTCTTCATCTTCGGTTGTCTTAATGGCATTACCTAATGTCTCATCAAATTGTGGGTTTTTATAATTTAAGAAATTATTATCCGCATCTGATTTATACCTTTCTAATACATTTCTTGGCGCCAGTTTTGCATCTAAGCCAATCACTGTTGCCTCATAATTTCTTCCGGCATAAACATCACTTAACCAGCTTGCCCATTCAATCTGCTCAATTTTAGCAGTGATACCAACCTGCTTTAGCTGTTCTACAATAACCTGGGCTGTATCTATATGGTACTTATAATTGGAAGGTACTTTAATAGTAAAGGTAAATCCATTGGGATATCCTGCCTCAGCAAGTAAATCCTTCGCTTTCTGCACATCATAAGTGTAAGTCCCTACAGTCGCTTCATTAAAATACTTAGAAAAACCAGGAAACATATTACTGCCAATTATAGTTCCTTTTCCGCCTGCTACCATATTAAGAATTCCTTGTTTATCTATAGCATAATTTAGAGCTTGGCGTACTTTTACATCATTAAATGGTTTTGCAGCATTATTTAAAAATAAAGCTTGTACCAGATTCATGTGGCCTTCTGCAATATTAAACTGCTGGGATAATTGAGCCGCCTGAGTTTCCGTTAAATATGGAAAAATATCAAGTGATCCTGCTAATAAATCCAAAACAGCAGAATCCGGATTCGGTACTATTTTAAAAGTTACCTGATCTAAATATGGCTTTCCTGCAATATAATAGTCTTCATTTTTCTCTACAACCAGACTTTCCAGTGGTGTATAGGACACAAATTTAAAGGGTCCTGTCCCAATTGGGACAGGACCCTTTAAATTTGTGTCCTATACACCACTGGAAAGTCTGGTTGTAGAGAAAAATGAAGACTATTATATTGCAGGAAAGCCATATTTAGATCAGGTAACTTTTAAAATAGTACCGAATCCGGATTCTGCTGTTTTGGATTTATTAGCAGGATCACTTGATATTTTTCCATATTTAACGGAAACTCAGGCGGCTCAATTATCCCAGCAGTTTAATATTGCAGAAGGCCACATGAATCTGGTACAAGCTTTATTTTTAAATAATGCTGCAAAACCATTTAATGATGTAAAAGTACGCCAAGCTCTAAATTATGCTATAGATAAACAAGGAATTCTTAATATGGTAGCAGGCGGAAAAGGAACTATAATTGGCAGTAATATGTTTCCTGGTTTTTCTAAGTATTTTAATGAAGCGACTGTAGGGACTTACACTTATGATGTGCAGAAAGCGAAGGATTTACTTGCTGAGGCAGGATATCCCAATGGATTTACCTTTACTATTAAAGTACCTTCCAATTATAAGTACCATATAGATACAGCCCAGGTTATTGTAGAACAGCTAAAGCAGGTTGGTATCACTGCTAAAATTGAGCAGATTGAATGGGCAAGCTGGTTAAGTGATGTTTATGCCGGAAGAAATTATGAGGCAACAGTGATTGGCTTAGATGCAAAACTGGCGCCAAGAAATGTATTAGAAAGGTATAAATCAGATGCGGATAATAATTTCTTAAATTATAAAAACCCACAATTTGATGAGACATTAGGTAATGCCATTAAGACAACCGAAGATGAAGAAAAAATAGTATTGTATAAAGAATTACAAACTATCTTAGCAGAAGATGCAGCCGCCGTTTATATACAGGACCCTGCACTTTTAGTAGCAGTAAATAAAAAATTAGATGGATATACCTTCTATCCTGTCTTTGCATTAGATATGGCAAGTGTGTATTACACTGAATAAATGTTGCGTTGATGTCATTGCTATGAAAACGTGTCATTGCTGAGTAAAAATTCAACGAAGTTGAATTTGCGAAGAATTTCATTTCTATGAAAACGTGTCATTGCTATGAAAGCATGTCATTCTGAGCCTGAAAGGCGAAGAATCTCACTTTAAAATGGGATTCTTCGCCCTTTGGGCTCGGAATGACAGTTTTGTGGCAGCCTTGCTATGGATTTCCTCGTAGCAAAGGGATTCTTCGCCCTTTGGGCTCAGAATGACAGTTTTGTGGCAGACTTGCTATGGATTTCCTCGTAGCAAAGGGATTCTTCGCCCTTTGGGCTCGGAATGACAGTTTTGTGGCAGCCTTGCTATGGATTTCCTCGTAGCAAAGGGATTCTTCGCCCTTTGGGCTCAGAATGACAGTTTTGCAACAGCCTTGTATGATACCCTCATAGCAAGGGGAAATTACTACTATATTATAATACATAAAAAATCATGTGACGAAATAGAAGTATTCTTTCTCTATGATAAGAGTAAAAATGATAAGAATAACACACATATAAAAGGAGGAAAAGGGTTTATGGGATATACGCTAAAGAAAATCCTTACTTTAGTCATAACGCTAATAATGGTTTCCTTTTTCACTTTTATAGCATTTCAAGTAATTCCAGGAGATAGTGCCACTACCCAGTTAGGCATCAATGCAACAAAAGAAAATGTAGAAGCTTTGCGAGAAACCATGAATTTGAATGAAAATGTTATGGTTCGTTATGTGAAATGGCTGGGCAATGTATTTACTGGTGACTTTGGTACCTCTAGCCAGTATGGTGTACCTGTAAGTTCACTTATATTAGAAAGAATGCCGGTAACCATTTGGCTGGCGGTATTATCGATTCTATTCATTGTCATTCTATCCATCCCTCTTGGAATCATTGCAGCTAAGAAGGAAGGCGGGGCATTAGACAGAATCATATCTTTCTTTACCCATACAGGAATGGGAATCCCACCTTTCTTCCTTGGAATTATTATAACAATAATATTTGGATTTATATTAAAATGGTTTACTCCCGGAAGATATGTTGATCCTAAGGAGAACTTTGCTTTATTTCTAGGATATATGATATATCCGGCATTGGCTAATGCCATACCGAAAGCTGCTATGGTTTTAAAGTTTTTAAGAAGTTCTATTATCAGGCAGCTGCAAATGGATTATGTAAGAACAGCCAGAAGCAAAGGCAATTTAGAAAATGCAATTCTTTACAGGCATGTGTTAAAGAATGCATTTATTCCTGTGCTTACATTTATTGCTATGATTATTGCCGAAACGTTAGCGGGAAGTATTATGATTGAACAGGTCTTTAGCTTACCGGGTTTAGGAAGGCTTTTGGTTATGGCAATTTCCAATCGTGATTATGCAGTTGTGCAAATCATAGTTTTATATATTGCAGCTATTATTGTTGTTATAAATTTTATTGTTGACGTGCTATATCAGTGGATTGATCCACGTGTGAGAGTGAAATAATGTAAGGAGCAAATAAGTGAAGAAAACAAAAACAAATAACTTAAACTTTATAATAGGAATCGCTATTATTAGTTTTGTGCTTCTCTTTATTATAGTAGGGCTGTTTTACACCCCATACGATCCCAATGGAATGGATGTAACTGCAAAGAATATGGCACCCAGCCTTTCTCATCCATTTGGCACAGATAATTTTGGACGAGATGTATTAAGCCGAGTTATGGAGGGCGGAAGAACAACCTTTTTTGTAGCTTTGTCAACGGTTGCTATTGGTGCATCTTTTGGAACCCTATTGGGAGCTTTTACCGGTTACTATGGAGGCTGGTTAGATGAAATCTTAATGCGTATTAACGATGGACTGGCTTCTTTTCCAAGCATCTTACTGGCACTTATTGTAGTAAGTTTAATAGGTCCTGGCAAATATAATATAATCGTAGCTTTGGGAATTATATTTATACCAAGCTTTGCAAGAGTGATTCGAAGTGAGTACATTACACTAAAAGAGAGAGATTTTGTAAAAAATGCAAAGTTAATGGGCGCTAGTGATTTGCGAATTATGTTTGTCCATATTCTGCCCAATACGAAAGCTATTTTATTATCTACTATTACCATTGGATTTAATAATGCAGTTATAGCAGAAGCAGGTATGAGCTATTTACAATTAGGTGTTCAGCCCCCGGACCCTAGCCTGGGAAGAATGTTAGCAGAAGCAGGGTCCTATATGTTTATGTCCCCTTGGTGTGCTATATTTCCAGGGATTATGATTGTTTTAACCGTGATAGGAATTAGCCTGATAAACGAAAGGTAGGAAGTTATGGTAAATCATCCAATAATTAAAGTTGAAGACGTAACCATTGGTTTTAATCATAAAGGCAATACGAATAAGGTAGTGGATAAGATATCTTTTGAATTAGAGGAAGGCGAAATACTAGGGATTGTTGGAGAATCAGGCTCTGGCAAAACTATGACGGCACTAGCTATTATGGGATTATTGTCACGTGATGCTGAAGTTTTAGAAGGAAGTATTCTTTTTGACCATAAGGATCTATTAAAGTTAAAGCAGGAAGAGCTTAGAAAAATAAATGGGAGTATGATATCTATGATATTCCAGGAACCCATGACCTCTCTCAATCCTGTCATTACAATTGGTCACCAGGTTGAAGAAATGCTTCTGTTACATGAGCCAGGGTTACACTCCAGTGAACGCAAAAACCGTATACTAGAGGCTTTGCAGGAAGCAGGCTTAAAGGAAGTGGAATTATTATATCATAAATACCCTCACCAACTATCTGGCGGTATGCGCCAAAGGGTAATGATTGCCATGGCAATGATTTGCAATCCTAAAGTACTGATTGCAGATGAGCCGACTACGGCACTGGATGTTACCATTCAGGCTAAGATATTAAAATTAATAAAGAAATTAAATAAAGATTATGGTACTTCCGTTATTCTAATATCCCATGACCTAGGTGTTATAAAAAGTATTTGTAAAAAGGCTTTGGTCATGGAGGGTGGAAAGATTGTGGAGCAAGGTTTGGTTGAGGATATATTCTCAAACCCTGGCAAAGATTACACGAAGAAATTGCTGGCTGCCATGCCTACCAGAGACAAAATAATTGTAAATGATGAATTTAACAAGAAGTTAGTAATTGAAAGTGATAGGAATCCTGAAATTGAAGATAACGAGAAATCTGAAATTGAAAATGACAGAAATTCTAAAGTTGAAGGCAACAGGAAATCAGAAATTGAAGATAACAAGAAATCTGAAATAGTAGATAAAAAGAATGCAGAATCTAAAGTTTTACAGAATTCAGATGATGAAAATACCATATTAGAGGTAAAAGATTTAGATGTATTTTATGGAGAAAATACGAAAAAAATCTTCTCAAAAAGAAAGCTTAAGAAAGTGTTAAACAAAGTTTCCTTATCCGTAAAGCATGGAGAAATTCTTGGCATTGTTGGTGAAAGTGGAAGTGGAAAGTCGACTTTGGCTAAAGCAATTACAGGTCTTGTAAAAGATGTATCAGGCGAAATTAAATTTAAGGATATTAAGCCACAAATGGTTTTCCAGGATCCTTATGGCAGTTTAAATCCTGCAAAAAAAGTAAGCTGGATTTTAGAGGAACCATTAAAGCTTGTTGGTGGTTATACCAAAGCAGAAAGAAAAGAAAAAGTATTGCAAATATTAAAAGAAGTGGATTTGGAAGAAAAATACAAAGACCGTTATTTATCTCAGCTAAGTGGTGGTCAAAGACAAAGAGTAGCCATTGGTACCGCTCTAATTCAGAATCCCAAGTTTATTGTTTTAGATGAACCAGTTTCGGCTCTTGATGTCACAGTACAAGCCCAGATACTGGAACTGTTAAAAAAACTAAGAGCAGAACATGATTTGTCCTATCTTTTTATTTCTCACGATTTAAATGTTATATATCAAATGTGTGACCGGGTTTGCGTTATGTATCAAGGTGAAATTGTTGAGACAGCAGCCATTGATAAATTATTTAAACAACCCAATCATCCTTACAGCAAAAAGCTGTTAGAAACCATAGTTTAACTTCAAAGAAAGCTAAAGCTTTATGAGGGATTACCTTTTAATTTTAAACATAGTTGTAAAAATGATTCTTCAAAATGGGAATCATTTTCTTTTGTTCGCTTTTTAATAGAGCTGGTTTTATTACCGGCTCTTCTTTGCTTTTTTGCAAGATGCCTTTCAAACATAAGCCTATCAATATTGTCCTCCGTATAATATCTGCCATTTTGATTTATGGCATAAGCCTTTTTCCCAAGGGCCATGGAAGCTACTCCATAATCCTGGGTTACTACTATATCTCCGGCAATAGTACGATTAATTAAGGCAATATCAACAGCTTCAGGGGCTTTGCTAACCTGTATGATTTCACTATAATCCGATTGAAGTATATGGCTTGTATCGATTACCATAATAACAGGAATTTTTAACTCACTTGCAATTTTTTCAATAATACGCTTTACCGGACAGGCATCAGCATCTACTAATATTTTCATAGGACTCCTTTCCTTGGAAAACTTCTTTATATATCAGTTATTCCTATTATATATCATTGGGCTAATAAACAGTATACATAATTTAAAATTATCATTGAGGTAATAAACAGTATACATAATCTAGAATTATCATTGAGGTAATAAACAGTATACATAATCTAGGATTATCATTGTATTAATAAACAGTATACATAATTTAAAATTATCATTGAAAAATATACAGCTATCATACATAATAAAGAAATACGATTGAGTCAAAGGGCTGTTGCAAAACTGTCATTCTGAGCCACAGGCGAAGAATCTCATTTTAACCTCATCAGGGAAAACTCTCGCCTTGGCAGGGAGATTCTTCGAGCTTATAATTCAGCTTTGCTGAATTTGCTCTCAGAATGACAAAGTTTTCCTAGGGTGGCTGAATTTGCTCAGAATGATGAAATTTGCTCAGGGCAAGGTTTGCTTAAGATGATAAAATTCGCTCAGAATGATAAGGTTTGCACAGAATGCCATTTCCATTTTGCAACAACCCCTTACCGGTGATTTGTGTTCTGCACAAAGCCTCCAGACTTTGAAAGGAGCAAGGCTGTAATTATGAAAGAGAAAAATATACTTTTAAGATATTTATATAAATATAAATGGAAATACCTATTTGGTATTATTACTTTATTTATAGTGGATTTTATGCATTTATACATACCTCAATTTACAGGTGAAATTACGGATGGGCTGGAAAGTCACACTATGGACATGAATGGAGTTCTCCTGGGTATTGGTAAAATACTGTTAGTGGGAGGAATACTGGCAATTGGGAGATATCTTTGGCGTTATTTTATATTTGGTTCCTCCCGAGCAATAGAGTGTGAAATCAGAAATGATTTATTTGCCCATTTGGAAAAGCTATCGATGAGTTACTATAATAAAAACAAAACTGGCGATTTAATGTCCCATTTTACCAATGATTTGAATGCAGTTCGTATGTCTATAGGACCTGCAGTTATTACTGCCTTTGATGCTGTTATAATGACAATAATGGTCTTAATTAAGATGATTCTATATGTGGATTTTCGATTAACGGTTCTTTCAGTAATTCCCCTTTTGTTTATAGCGGCTGGAGGTGTGTATTATGGAAAGGCAGTTGAAAAAAGATTTGCAGCAAAACAGGAAGCGTTCTCTGATTTGACAGATCAGGTGCAAGAGAGCATCTCTGGTATCCGTGTCATTAAAGCCTTTGTGCAAGAAAGAAAAGAACTAAAATCCTTTGCAAAAGCCAATATGGAAAACAAAGATAAAAATATGGGTATAGTGAAGCTGCAGGCAATAGTCATGCCGTCCCTTGACTTTATCATTGGTTTCTCCAGTGTAATTACTCTGTTGTATGGCGGATACCTAACCATAAAAGGGGATATTACCTTAGGTCGTTTTATCGCATTTAATCAATATGTCAATATGTTAGTATGGCCTATGATTGCAGCAGGTGACAGCATTACATTCTTCTCTCAAGGCTTTGCCTCATTAAAAAGGATTCAGAACATATTTGATGAAAAACCAGAAATATTTGATGAAACTGCAGTAAAGAGTATTAAACATTTGGAAGGAGATATTAATATCAATGATTTATGTTTTAGGTACTCTCCAGATACATCAAATGTGTTAAATCATATTTCAGCTCATATAGAAAAAGGCTCTTCCCTAGCAATCCTTGGCAGAACGGGAAGCGGCAAAACGACTATGGCAAATCTTTTGCTTCGAATGTATAATGTGGAACCGGGACAAATTACACTGGATGGCAATGACATAAGGGAGATACCTTTAAAAACCCTAAGAGAGAATATTGCTTATGTTCCACAGGACAATTTCTTATTCTCCGATACATTACGTAATAACATTGCCTTTGGAACCATTACTGATGACCTGGATATGGTAGAGCAGGCGGCAAGAGAAGCGTGTATTCACGACAATATCATGAGCTTTCCTTTAAAATATGAAACTATGGTGGGAGAAAGAGGCGTAACTTTATCCGGTGGGCAAAAACAAAGAAGTTCTATAGCAAGAGCTTTTATGAAAGCTGCGCCTATACTTATTCTGGATGATTCTTTATCTGCTGTTGATACCAATACGGAAGAGATGATTTTAGAAAATCTAAAGAAAAACAGGCAAGGAAAAACCACTATCATCATTGCACATCGAATATCTACCATTCAGAATGCAGATAACATTCTAGTCTTAGATGCTGGTGAAATGGCTGAATATGGTACTCATGAAGAACTTCTTAAATTGCAAGGCATTTATGCAGATATGTATGAAAAACAACAATTAGAAAAACAACTGGAAGCAGTGTAACCTTATTAGGGAAGTCTCCTGATTCTGCAAGGGGATTGGGAATATCCATTTTGAAATTGCAGACTTTTTGTGAAGAAAGGCATTGGTATAATTATTATGGCAAACAGAAGAGAAATAGATTATGAAAAATCTCTGGGAGGCAGTGTTTTAAAACGCCTTTTGGCATATGCAAAACCTTACTGGAATTGGATGGCATTTGCTTTCCTATTAGTTCTTTGCATTACCGGTTTGGAACTTTTGCGTCCCATCTTAGTTGGATATGCCATAGATGAATATATTGTAACTAAAAATTTTCAGGGAGTGGAAAAAGTTGCTCTATTATATTTCATCGTATTAATATTAAGTTTTATATGTAATTTTCTTCAAACCTGGATACTTCAAAACACAGGTCAAACCATTATATATAATATTAGACAGGAAGTATTTGAACACGTACATAAATTGTCGCTGCGATTCTTTGATACAACACCAGTAGGTAAAATAGTAACAAGGATTACCAATGACGTAGAAGCTTTAAATGAAATGTTTGCAAATATACTTGTTAAATTATTTAAGAATATCATTAAAATAATTGGCATTGCAGTGGTCATGTTATCAATCGATTTGAAAATGTCAATTTACTCATTTGTTTTATTACCCTTTATTATTGGATTGACCATATTATTTAAATCCATATCCAGAGCAACCTACCGTGTGGCAAGAACAAAATTAACTGCAATAAATACTTACTTATCAGAGCATATTACTGGAATGAAGCTGATTCAAATCTTTGCAAGAGAGCAGGAAAAATACAAAGAATTCGAATATAAGAGCAAGGATTTGTTTCGCGCCAACTATAAAGAAATGATGGTATTTGCAATCTTTCGCCCATCTATCTATATGCTTTCTGTCATTTCACTGGTTATTATCATTGGGGTAGGAGGAGATTCAGTACTAAAAGGCACCATTACCATGGGTACTTTGTATATCTTCATTCAGTATATAGGTTCCTTTTTTGAACCTATTCAGGATCTGGCAGAACAATTAGGAACGATGCAGTCTGCCATGGCTTCTGCTGAGAAAATATTTGTTATATTAGATGAAAATCCATTGATTGTAAATCCAGAGAAACCAACTGTGCTACCTAAGATCAAGGGACTTATTGAATTTGATCATGTGTGGTTTGCTTATGAAGGAGAAAACTGGATTCTAAAGGATGTAAGTTTTGTAATTGAACCGGGACAAAAAATTGCCTTTGT